>JBQTKH010000028.1:0-51124 GCA_052386335.1 Microthrixaceae bacterium | reverse complement strand
GGTGTGGGGTGGCTCCGCAACCCCCTAACCAAACGCCCTGCTGTGCGGGCCGCCCGACGGGGGGGCCTTCTTTGGATAGCTCGTTTGTGATGCTCCGCTTATAAACCGAGTCTCTCGATGATCGTGGCGTTGGCCAGTCCGCCGCCCTCGCACATCGTCTGGAGGCCATAGCGGCCGCCGGTGCGCTCGAGCTCGTTGAGCAGCGTCGCCATGAGCTTGGTGCCCGAAGCACCAAGCGGGTGACCCAGCGCGATGGCGCCGCCGTTCACGTTGGTCTTGGTGAGGTCGGCGTTGAGCTCCTTCTCCCAAGCCAACACGACCGAGGCGAACGCCTCGTTGACCTCGAAGAGGTCGATGTCGTCCATCGTGAGACCCGACTTGGCCAGCACCTTCTCGGTGGACGGGATCGGACCGGTGAGCATCGTGACCGGGTCGACGCCCGCAAGCGCGAACGTGTGGAAGCGCGCTCGGGGCGTGAGGCCGAGCTCGTTGGCCTTCTCCTCGCTCATGATGAGCATCGCGGAGGCGCCGTCGCAGATCTGGCTCGAGTTGCCGGCGGTGACCACACCATCAGGCTTGAAGGCCGGCTTCAGGTTGGCGAGGGTCTCGGGGGTGGTGCCGGGCCGGATGCCCTCGTCCTGGAGCACGAGGTCGGTTCCCTCGATGATGTTGCCGGTCTCCTTGTCGAGCCGCCGTTCGACGACACCGACGATCTCATTCTCGAACCGACCCTCCGCGGTGGCCACCTCGGCCCGACGGACCGACTCGGCACCGAAGGCGTCGAGGGCCTCGCGAGAGACGCCCCACTTCTCGGCGATCATCTCCGCCGAGATGCCCTGCGGCACGATCCCGGGATAGCGGGCCAGCACCTTCGGACCGAAGGGCATCGACCCCGGCGTCATCGAGGCACCCATCGGCGTGGTGGTCATGACCTCGACGCCGGCGGCGATGACGATGTCGTACGCACCGGCGATGACGCCCTGCGCGCCGAAGTGGGCGGCCTGCTGCGAGGAGCCGCACTGACGGTCGACCGAGGTGGCGGGCACGGACTCGGGAAACCCGGCGGCGAGCACGGCGTTGCGGCCGATGTTCAGGCCCTGGCTGCCCACCTGCATGACGCAGCCCATGATGACGTCCTCGACAAGCGCAGGGTCGAGCTGGTTGCGCTCGACGAGCTGCTTGAGGACCTCACCGGCGAGGTCGGCGGGGTGCCAGCCCGACAGCCTTCCGTTGCGCTTGCCGCCGGCGGTGCGGACGGCGTCGACGATGACAGCGGTGGGCATGGGAGGGCTCCTCAGGGTCTTGACCGGACGGTCAAGTGTGCCCAGGCCGGCAGCGGACCGCAACCCGGTGCGCGCACGGGGCAGGCGACCAGCGGGCGCACCAGACCCCGGACAGGCATGATGGCGTGGTGGGCAGGCCGCTCGAGGATGTGGCAACCGTCATCGCGTCGCTCGCGCGCTCCACCGGCAACGCGCTCGACCCGACGGCGATCCTCGCTCGGACGATCACCGTGCTCGAACCCGAGATGGATCTCGGTCGCGTGAGCCTGTGGCGGACCTCCACAGACCACCTGGAGCTGATCGCCACCCACCCCGCAGCAGCGCGCGAGCTTGCTGCGCTCGACTTCGCCACCGAGGCCGACGGCGCCGGGGCCCTGTCGCTCCCGCTCGACGGCCGGAACGGCCCGATCGGTCGGCTCGTGGCCCACCCCACCGCCGGGGAGCCCTTCACCGCCAGCGACCAGGCCCTGCTCGAGATCGCAGCGGCGCACATCGCGGGATCGCTCGAGCGGGCGCAGCTGTTCACGGAGGTGATGGAGCTCGAGCGCCTGAAGTCCGACTTCATCTCGCGGGTGTCCCACGAGCTGCGCACACCCATCACGATCATCAACGGGTTCCTCGAGACCATGCTCGCTCACGACGCCCGGCTCGATGCCGAGCAACGCCTCCACATGCTGGAGCGCTCGCGCGCGGCGTCGGCCCGACTCGGTGACCTCATCGAGGAGCTCCTCATCCTCAGCCGGATCGAGGGCGGTGTGCTCACGCCCCATCACGAGTCGGTTGTCGTCGCTCAGCTGCTGGAGGATTTGCGCCGAGACGCCGCCGAACCTGACCAGGTGCTGATCAGCAGCGAGGTCATCCAGCCCGTCACCACCGATCCATCGCTCCTGGGCCGAGCGCTGAGCCTGCTCGTCGACAACGCCGTCAAGTACGGCGGGGTGGCCGAGCTGAGTGCCCACGCTCGCGGCGATCGGTGGGAGGTCGAGGTGCGCGACCGGGGTCCCGGGTTCCCGGACGACGTGCGCGCGACGGCCTTCGAGCTGTTCACCCGCTCGCAGACGAACGCGTCGGTCCCCGGGCTTGGCGTGGGACTCGCCATCGCGCGCACGTTGGTCGAGATCCTCGACGGCACGATCGTGATCGACGAGATCCACCATGGCCCCGGAGCCCTGGTGCGGGTGTCGCTGCCCCTCTGAGCTCGGGCCGGGCGGCAGCGCCTCACGCGTTCGACCAGAATGGAGCGCCCACAGGAAGACCGTGCTCGGAGGGGACCCCGTTGGAGATCACGAAGGCAGAGCTCGACACCGCCGTCGCAGGACAGACGATCATCACCAGGTACCTCGAGACCGTCGCCGCTCACCCCCAGCAGGTCGCGCTGCGGGAGACCCCGCCCGATGGCTCGAGTGCCCAGTGGACCTATGCCGAGCACGCCGCTCGGGTGGCATCGGCCGCGGCCTACGTCCGCTCGCTCGGCATCGGTCGGGGAGACCGAGTGGTGCTGATGATGCGCAACATCCCTGACTTCCACTTCATCGACCTCGGCATCGCTGCGCTCGGCGCCACCTCGATCTCGATCTACAACTCGTCCTCACCCGACCAGGTCGAGTACCTGGTGGGCCACTGCAAGGCGAAGCTGGCGATCGTCGAGAACGACAGCTTCGAAGAGCGCTTCACCAAGGTGCGAGAGCAGCTCCCCGAGCTGCGCGCGATCGTCAACCTCTCGCACGCGGGCGTCCGTGAGGAGATCTACGGCGCCTCCCCGCTCGACCTCGCGAGCGAGGTCGGCAACTGCACGCCCGACACGATGGCGACAGTCATCTACACGTCGGGCACCACGGGCCCCCCGAAGGGTGTGATGCTCACCCACTACAACGTCGTCTGGACGGCCGAGGGGTACCTCCGCATGCTCGATGTCGAGCCGGTCGGCTTCCGGGCCGTGTCCTACCTGCCGATGGCCCACATCGCCGAGCGGATGTCCACCCACTACCTCGCGGTGGTCGGCGGCTACGACGTCACCACCTGCCCTGACCCCGGCCAGATCGCGGCGTACGCCCGCGAGGTCCACCCGCAGATCATGTTCGGGGTGCCCCGGGTGTGGGAGAAGATCTACGCCGGCGTGCAGGCGGCGCTCGGCGCGGATCCCGAGAAGAAGCAGAAGTTCGATGAGGCCGTCGCAGCGGCCATCCCGATCATGGAACGGCGCACGCTCGGCACGGCCTCCGACGAGGACAACGCCACCTGGGAGTTCCTCGACGCAGCCGCCTTCGCCAACGTGCGGGCCCTGATCGGGCTCGACGCCGTCGAGTACGCGATCACCGGGGCCGCCCCGATCCCGGCCGAGCTCATCAGCTGGTTCCGCGCCATCGGGGTGCCGCTCTCGGAGATCTACGGCATGTCTGAGTCCACCGGACCGATGACCTGGGAGCCCACACGGGTGAAGGCTGGAACGGTGGGACGCGCCTTCCCGGGCACCGACTGCTTCCTGGCCGAGGACGGAGAGGTGTGCATTCGCGGCGGCAACGTGTTCGCCGGCTACCTCGACGACCCAGAGAAGACAGCCGAGGCCCTCGACGCCGACGGCACGCTGCACTCGGGCGACATCGGGGTGTTCGACGACGAGGGCTACCTCCGGATCATCGACCGGAAGAAGGAGCTCATCATCACCGCCGGCGGGAAGAACATCAGCCCGGCGAACCTCGAGGCCGCGCTGAAGATGATCCCGCTCGTAGCGCAGGCGCTCGCCATCGGTGACCAGCGCCCCTTCGTGTCAGCCCTCGTCGTGCTCGACGGCGAGGTGGCGCCCATGTGGGCACGCGAACGCGGCATCGAGTTCGACACGCTGGCCGACCTCGCCAGGCACGCCGAGGTGATCGCCGAGGTGGAGCGAGGCCTCGAGGACGCGATGTCGGGCTTCAACAACGCCGAGCGAGTCAAGAAGGTGACCGTGCTCAGCGAGGAGTGGCTCCCCGACTCCGAGGAGCTCACCCCGACGTCCAAGCTGAAGCGCAAGGGCATCCACGCCAAGTACGCGGCGCAGATCGAGGCGCTGTACGGCTGAGAGCTAGCCGATCACCCGCACGCCGGTGGCTTCGTCACCCTTGCGGCCCGGGGCCACCTCGAACTCGACCTTCTGACCCTCCTCGAGCGACTTGAACCCCTCACCCTCGATGTTGGAGAAGTGGACGAACACGTCGGGGCCGTTCTCCTGGGTGATGAACCCGTAGCCCTTGTCGTTGTTGAAGAACTTCACGGTGCCAGTGGCCATTGCCTTGCTTTCTCTACGCGCAAGGTGTCCCGGCTGACCCCCTGCCTTCGGCGCCCAGCGTAAACCCGCGTGTTCTTGGGGTCTATGGGCGACCGCCGGGCGACGTGCCAGGGTGCCTACAGGCTGCTGATCCACCGCTCGGCGTGGTCGGCCCGCTGGCGGAGCTGCTCGAGCGTGGCATCGGTGATCCGCTGCACGCCGGCCAACCGGTTGAGTCGTCCGTTGACCTCCCGATGGGACATGCCCGTGAAGCGCACGAGGTGGAGCCCGAGGTCGGCGTTGGCGGCGCGGAGCGTGCGCTTCACCTCGGCGAGGGGTCGGCCACCGAGATCCTCGGGGACGGCCACGGCGTAGCGGCCTGCGCCGGGGCGGGGTGCAGCGGGCAAATCGACAGGGATGCTGCCATCGTCGTCGTCCACGGCATCGCTGGCGGGCTCGGGCATCGTGTCGAAGACCGACCCGGTTGCCTCCGTGTGCAGCACCTGTGAGGACAGCGCGGCGAAGAGCGACAGCTGCTCATCGGCTTCCGTCGCGACCTGGTCGAGGCTGTCCGGATCGCCCGCGGCGTCGTCGTCGGCGCGGAGCGGGCGGGCCAGGCTGTGCCGCCGCTGCTCTGCGATGCCGCTCGCCCAGGTGCGCAGTCGGGGGTCGTCGGGGATGAAGAGCCACGCACGCTCGACGGCCGCAGAGCCGCCGGTGTGACGCACGAAGCGGCCCACGGCCTGACGGAAGAACAGCTCCGTGGTGGTGGTGGTCGCGAAGACCCCCAGGCGCAACCGCGGGATGTCCACTCCCTCGGACACCATGCGCACGGCCACGATCCAGGGGAGGGTCCCCTCAGCGAACCGGGCGATGCGCGTGGATGCGGCCGGGTCGTCGGAGGTGGCGATCACCGCGGAGACGCGGTGGCGCTGGTGGAGGAGGCGCGCGATCCCGCGGGCGTGGTCCTGGTCGGCCGCGATCACGAGGCCCGCGGCAGCGGGGTGGGAGCGACGGAGCTCCGTCAACCGCTGGTGGGCCTGGTCGAGCACAGTCGGGAGCCAATCCCCCTCGAGGCTGAGGGCCGTGCGGAGCCGCTGCGCCGAGCGCTGCCGGTCGAGGTCGTCGTCGAAGCTGGCCGAGCTGGCCGTGCCGTCGGGTGAGGTCCACTCCATGAACCCGTTGATGCGAGGGAACCACACCGGGCGCACCACGCGCCGATCCGCCAGCGCCTGGTCGTAGCCGTACTCGTAGTCGGGCCGCGCTTCGTCGAGGTGGTACTCGACGAACGGGATCGCGTGCGTGTCGCTCCTGAACGGCGTGCCTGAGATGGCCAACCGTCGGGCGGCCGGCTGGAAGGCCACCCGGATGGCATCGCCCCACGCACGATCGTCACCGGCGTGATGGAGCTCGTCGAGGACGACCATGCAGCGCTCGGCGTGCTGGCGCAGCGCCCCCGGGTTGGCCGCCACCTGCTGGTACGTGACCACGATCCCGTGCATGTCGCTCGGAAGCCCACCCGTCGATGACGACCACCGAGGTTCGAGATGGAGGCCGAAGCGAGCCGCAGCATGGGTCCACTGGAGCTTGAGGTGGCTGGTCGGGGCCACCACCACGATCCGGTGGGACGGGTTGGCGGCCACGTGGCGCAAGGCCGCGGTGAGGGCGAAGGTGGTCTTGCCTGCGCCGGGTGTGGCCACCGCGAGGAAGTCCTTGCCGGTGTGGGCCTCGAGCTGGTCGAGCGCCTCCTTCTGCCAGCGGCGGAGCCGCAACGATCGCTGCATGGGCCGGCCATTGTGCCAGCCCGCCGGGCCGGCCAGCGCCTACGGCTCGGGATGGGGCACGCCGAGACCCGTGGCGAAGTCTCGGAGGGCGAGGCGGCCGAGGGGCAGGTCCACCCCGAGGTCCTCCGCCAGCTCGAGCGCGAGCATGAGGTCCTTCTCCCCCAGGTCGCGGGTGTGGGACAGCACCTCGAACCAGTCGTCGCCCGGCGAGAGCGGTGTGGTGGTGTCGCGCAGCATGATCGCCCCGGGGCCGCCGGTGACCGAGTCGCTGTGGCGCACAACACGGGCGAGCTTGCGCAGGTCGAGGCCGGCCGCCTCCGCGAGGCGTTGGGCCTCGCCGGCGCCGGTGTAGGCGATGAAGTGGAGCAGGTTGCGCGCGAGCTTGGTGCGAGTGCCAGCGCCAACGGGGCCCATGTGCACCACCACCGTGGCCCAGTGAGCGAAGACGTCCTTGGCGCGCTCGTAGGCCGCCCGCTCGCCACCCACCATCGCCGCGAGCGTGCCTTCGTGGGCACCCATGAACCCACCGCTGACCGGTACGTCGAGCAGGTCGACCCCGTGCTTGGCCGCCACCGCTGCCAGCGCCTCGGCGGTGTCGGCCCGGATGGTGGAGTGCACGGCGATCACCGTGCCGGCTGAGGTCGTCGTGAGCAGCTCCGCCACGACCGAGCGGACCTGCTCGTCGTTCAGCACCATCACCGAGATCACCTGTGCGGCCGCGCCGACCTCGCTGACCGACGCCGCGACGGTGGCACCGAGCTCCGCAAAGGGCTGGGTTGCCTCCGGGCGCGCATCGCACACGATGAGCCCGCCCGGCCAGTCGACGAGGCGTGTCGCCATCGGCGAACCGATCTGTCCGAGCCCGATGAAGCCGACCTTCACCCGCCACTCCTTCCGTGCACGGCCAGCGCCGCACGGCCGGGCTGCCGGCGCAGAGATGCGGTCATGAGCGCGTGATCTGTCCGCCGTCGACGTTGATGATCTGGCCGGTGACCCACGACGCCTCGTCGGAGAGCAGGAACAGGCACATCCCGACCAGATCGTGAGGCGTGCCGCGGCGCTTGATCGACAGGCCGCTCACGATCTCGTCGATCATCTCGGCCGGCACCACCGAGCGGGTGGCGTCGGTGTCGATCGGGCCCGGAGCGATCGCATTGACGCGGATGCTCCGGCCGCCGAGCTCCGCGGCGAGCTGCTGGGTGAGACCGTTGATGCCGATCTTGGCCAGGCCGTAGAAGCCCGAGTAGATCCAGGCCGCCGTCGAGGACTGGTTGACGATCGCGCCCCCACCTCGTCGGCTGATGTGCTTGTAGCACGCACGGGTCATCACGAGAGCGCCGTCCATGTTCACCGACATGAAGCGTCGGTAGTAGTCCCAGTCCACCGTGAGCAACGTGTCGAGCTGCATGCCCCCGTAGATGGCCGCGTTGTTCACCAGAGCGTCGATGCCGCCGAACCGCTCCACCGTCGCCGCGGCCACCCCCTCGGCCGACGCCTGGTCGGACACGTCGGTGCGCACGAACATCGCCGCATCGCCGATGTCCTTGGCCACCACCTCGCCGCGCTCGACGTCCATGTCGGCGATGACGACGTTGGCGCCCTCCGCCGCGAGCGCTCGGGCGTAGGCCTCACCGATCCCCCCGGCCGCACCGGTGACGATCGCAACCTTGTTCGTGAACCTCATGACGTCTCCTCCATCTCTGGAACGTCGCGCGCGCGTGCCGCGCGTGAGGTTCCACAGATCGCGTTGGGGGTGATGGCCGTCACCGGACGGGCCACAGGGGGGCGGGGGCCTTGCCGATGTCGTAGTGGCCGGGCTGGCCGCCGCCCAGCGCTCGGTGCATGCGCGTCGTCATGCCCTCCGAGAGCGTGCCGTCGCCCATCATCTCCATGAAGCACGCGGCGGCGTTGCCATAGTCGAACCAGTCCCGCTGGAACGCCCACTGGTACCCACCGGCGTAGCCGAACCAGGAGCCACCGATGCCGGCCACCTCGTAACGACTCCCATCGGCACGGGTGGCGAGCGCGATCTGGCGCCAGAAGCCGACGACCATCCCCTTCACGTCGTCGATGAGGATCTCCTCATAGGGGTACTCCCACCCGTCGAGGCCGCCCATCTCGAGGCCCAGCGCCACCTCGCGGATCTGCTCGCGACCGACGCACATGAACTCGTTGTCGGGTCCGTAGTTCCAGCCGTAGGTGGCGTCCTCGGTGTAGAGGTCGGCCATCGGCCGCCAGTCGCCCGCCTCCTCGGCGTCGCGGTTGGCCTGCAGCCACCGCTCCACCAACTCCTCCAACTCTTCGCGGGGGTAGGGCATCAGGGCTCCTCGATGATCGACAGTGCATGGGTGGGACAGAACGTCACGGCCTGCTCGACCGCCGAGCGCTCGGCGTCGGGGGGTGACCCCAGGAGCACGGTGAGCACGCCGTCCTTCGACACCGAGAACACCGCCGGCGCCTCCGACTCGCACACACCGTGGCCCTGGCAGAGGTCGCGGTCCACCACGATCCGGTACGTCACCACGACCCTCCCACCCGCACCCCAACCCCCATCTCTGGTACCTCACGCGCGCATGCCGTGCGGGGGGTACCCGAGAACGGGGTGTTGGCGGCGGTGGTCATCGGGGGGACATCCTCGCGGCGCAGGGCTGGGCGAGCTGCACGACCATCTTGGAGTGGTCGTTGCGGTAGGTGTCGTGGGGTTGCGTGAGCTCGAAGGTGCGGGCCCGGAGCAGCACCGCGAAGATCGTCTTGAGCTGCATCATGGCGAAGGCGGCGCCCACGCACCGGTGACGACCGGCGCCGAAGGGGATCCAGCTCCACGGGTTGTCAGCATCGTCGGCCCGGGGGGCGAGATACCGGGCAGGGTCGAACGCGTCCGCATCGGCGAAGGCATCGCGAAGGCGGTTCGACACCGATGGCGACGCCCCGACCAGCGAGCCGGCCGGAATGCGGTGACCCTCGACGAGGAGGTCGGTCTTGGCGACGCGCAGCAGGAGGATCAGCGGCGGGTGGAGGCGTAGCGCCTCCTTGATGGCGGCTTCGAGCTTGGGCATCTCGCGCAGGGCCTGGTAGCTGATCTCGGTGCCCTCCGCCGACAGCGCTTCGAGCTCGTCGATCACCTCGGCGAGGAACGAGGGATGGCGCAACAGCTCGATCAGTGTCCAGGCCGCGGTGCCGGAGGTGGTGTGGTGCCCGGCGACCATCATCGAGATGAACATGCCGGTGATGATGTCGGCGCTGAAGTGGAGCGTGCCGTCGTCCGCCTTGATGGACATGAGCACGTCGAGCAGGTCGCGCTCGTCCTTCGGAACCGACGCGGCGTCGGCCCGACCGTCCATGATCGCCTGCACGAGATCGACGAGGCCACGGCGCGCGGCATCACGGGCGTGGAAGCTCGGGATGTCGGCGTACGGGTCGACGAAGGCGATGGCGTCGGTGCCCTGCTCGAGGTCGTGGTACAGGGCGGCGAAGCGTCCGTCGAGCTGCTCACGGAACCGCGCACCGATGAGGCAGGCCGAGGAGGTGTAGATCGTGAGCTCGGCGAACCAGCCGAGCAGGTCGATCTCGCCACCCTCGGGCGACCGCGCCAGCATGCGATCCACCTCGGACGCGATCGTCTCGGCGTGACCCCGCATGAACTTGTCGCGCAGAGCCTGGTTGTGGAGGGCCTTGCGGCGCTCCTCCGGTGATGCGTCGAACACGACGCCCTCGCCGAAGATCGGCGTCATGAACGGGTAGGCCTCGGCCTGGTCGAGCTCCTCCTCGGGGGCCCGGAAGAACACCTCGTTTGCCTCGGGGCCGGTGAGCAGCACGACATCGCGATCCGCGAGCCGGAAGGCGCCGACGTCGCCGCACTCCGAGCGCACCCGCTCCATCAACCCGATCGGGTCGGCGCGCAGCTCCTCGAGGTGACCGGTGCCGCCGTCGTCGCCCGACACGCGGGGCACGTCAAGGGCGTCGGTCGTGCTGCTCGTCATCGATCCTCCACCGGTGCCTCGGGCTCAACCTCGACGAGGGTGAGGTGCGTGCCCCGAGGCGTCGACACGACCTGGACCACCGCGTCGGCAACATCGCGCGCCCGTAGGTAGCCCGGGTGGCGCATGATCCCCCACTCGTTCCAGCTGGCGAGGACATCGTCGATCACCTTCGGATCCCAGGCACTGCCCTGCTCCGTGCTGGCCGGGCCCGGCCGCACGATGCCCACGCGCACGCCGCTGCCCTCGAGCTCCATCTGCATCGCGCGGGCCAGGCCCTCGAGGCCGTGCTTGGCGGTGACGTAGGCGGCCATGTGGGTGCGGGGCAGGCGCACAACGTCGGAGGTGACGAACACGATGTCGCCACGCTGCCGCTCGACCATGGCCGGCCCGAGGCGGCGCACGACGCGGTGGGCGCCGACCAGGTTGAGCTGGACCTGGCGGCTGAACTCGTCGGGGTCGATCGACAAGGCGGTGGCCGGCACGACCTCACCGGCGTTGGACACCACCACCTCGACCGGACCCAGCCCGGCATCGGCGTCGCGCGCGAACGCATCGATCGACGCATCGTCGGTGAGGTCGAGGGGGAGGGCCAGCGCCTCGCCCCCGTCGGCGCGGATCTTGTCGGCCATCTCCTCGAGCCGGTCGACGCGCCGCGCTCCCAGCACCACGGGATGTCCAGCCGCGGCGAGCGCGACCGCCACGGCCGCACCGATGCCCGACGACGCCCCCGTGACCACCGCCGCTCGTCGCGCAGGATGCGGCGGGAACTGCGGCATCAGCACCCCCCACGATCAGCCGAGGCAATCGGTTCCGTTCCGCCGAACGTGAGGCAATGAGCTCCGCATGCGGAACTCATTGCCTCGGGAGTGACGTGGTGGAACTCATTGCCTCGGGCCAAGTGGGGGGTCATCGGGGGACGACCGTGGTGGGGAGCGACGCAAAGCCGCGCACGTTGACCGAGTGGACCCGACGGGCCGATGCCTCGTCGATCTCGTAGGTGGCGACGCGTGCTACGAGCTCCTCGAGGCAGACCCGCGCTTCGAGTCGAGCCAGCGATGCCCCGAGGCAGAAGTGGCGCCCGAAGCCGAAGCTGGCGATCTGCTGCATCTCCGCGAGTGGACGGTCGAGGTCGTACCGGTCCGGGTTCGCGAACACGCGCTCGTCACGGTTGGCCGAACCGACGAGCAGCACGACGCGCCCAGCGACGGGAATCGTCTCGTCGTGCAGGTGCACGGCGGCGGTGGTGGTGCGGGCGAGCATCTGGGTGGACGTGTCGAAGCGGAGCGTCTCCTCGATCCATGCGGGCACCCGCTCCGGGGCCGCGAACGGCTTGGCCCGTTCGTCGGGGTTGCGCCATGCCCAGTACCAGGCGTTGCCGAGCAGCTTCGTGGTGGTCTCGTTGCCGGCGACCACCATCAGGAAGAGAAACCCCATGATCTCGTCATCGGTGAGACGATCGCCGTCGACCTGGGCGTCCATCAGCGCCGAGGTGAGGTCGTCGGTCCGACGAGCTCGGCGCTGGGCGAGCATGTCGGAGTAGTAGGTGATGAGGCTGAAGGCGGCCTCGACCCCGGCGGGAGGCACGTCGTCGGTGCCCTCCTCACGGTGGACGAGCAGGTCGGACAGGCGGCGCACCTCGTCTCGATCGGCAGCGGGCACGCCGATGAGCTCGGAGATCACGTCCATCGGGAGCTTGCCGGCCAGGTCGCCGACGAAGTCGAAGGCGCCCTTGTCGAGCGCCACATCGAGGTGCTGGCGCGTGAGCTCGCGGATCCGCGGTTCGAGCTCCAGCACTCGTCGGGGCGTGAAGCCGCGGGACACGAGGTTGCGCATGCGACCGTGCATCGGCGGGTCCATGGCGAGGAAGGACATCGTGCGATGCGCGTGAGGGCCGCTCGCCGCAGGGTCGAGCGAAACGCCGTGAGATGACGAGAAGCGCACGTTGTCCCGAAAGGCCTCGACCACGTCCGAGTGGCGCGACAGTGCCCAGAACCCGGCGGCGTCGTTGCGATAGACGGGCGCCTCCGCGCGCAGCCGCACATACGTAGGGTACGGATCCTCGTGGATCTCGTATGCGTACGGGTTGTATGCCAGCGCGGCGGTCATCGGGCACCGCCGAGGAGCACGGCCACGACCTCGTCCATCCGGTCGGCAAGCTGCGTGTAGCTGAAGTAGCCCATGCCGGCCTGGAGGAGCGCGCCAGCGAGCGCCAGGTTGAGCGCACGGATCGCCGCAGGTTCGGCCGCCGGTCCCATCGCGCGGGTGAGGCGCTCGTTGAACGCGGCACCGATGCGATCCCGCAGGCGCTGCACATCAGGGTCCTGCGCCAAGATCGCTGTCGTGGAGGCAGCGGCCAGCTCGGGCTCCTCGGCGATCATGAGCGCCAGCTCGCGCACCGCTGCCGACACGCGCGTGATGGCTGAATGGCGCCCATCGACGGTGAGCGGTGGGAGTGCGGAGAGCCGCCGCCAGAACACCTCGGCCACGAGGTGCTCCTTGGAGCCGAAGTACGTGTAGGCGGTGGCCGGGGCGACCTTGGCCCGACGTGCGGCGTTGCGCACCGTGAGCCCGTCGTACCCGTGGGCTCGGAGCTCGGCGATCGTGGCATCCACCAGCGCGTCGACCCGACCCGCCTGACGGCTGCCGAGGTCGCGGCGGGTGGGCTCGGTGGCGGACGCGGTCGGCACGGGTGCTGACCCTAACCCCTGGTTGGACAGGTGTCCAGACACTAGTCTGACCACCATGCCTGACCAGGACGCTGACCTGCACGACCGCCCGGACTACTCCGGACCCTTCGACCCCGACTTCCGCTACGAGGACCTCTCCAAGGAGGCGCTCGTGCGGCTCGTGCGCGAGTACGCGCTGATCGTGCACCTGCTCGACCGCTCCATGTGCGCGGCCATCGGCGTGAAGTACGGCCAGGAGGTGGTCGAGGAGCTCGCTATCGAAGAGTGGCGCGGCGCCAGCCCCATCTACGGCGACCGGCTGCGCCAGATCATGGGCATCGAGGGCGACGGCATCGAGGCGATCTTCAAGGTCCTCCAGCTCGATCCGGGCTTCCCCCAGCACTACATGGACGTTTGCTACGAGATCGTCGACGATCGCCACGGCTTCTTCGAGCTCACCTCCTGCGGCGCGCTCATGGACGTGGAGCCCTGGGGTGAGCGGGCCATCACGGGGATGTGCCACACGATCGAAGACGCCACCTTCGATCCCACCGCCCAGGCGGTGAACCCGAAGGCCCACGTGCAGCACGTGCACCGGCCGCCGCGCGCGTCCGCCGACCAGGTCCCCCACTGTCGTTGGGAGATCACGATCGACGATGCCAACGAGACGCTCGACGAACCGCCGATCACCACGATGACCCGCGGCACCACCGCGGCGACCTTCCAGTTCCCCCCGATGCGCGACGGCACCCCGCACCTGCCGCCGTCGGCCACCCGCGTATCGGTGGGGAGCGGCTGAGCGGGCCCGCCAGCGACGGCATCGCCACCGATCACTCAGTGCGGAGGATGACCGCCGATCGCGCCCGTGCCGCCGCACGTCCAGGTGGGGCGGCGACGCCGTTGCTGACCACGAGTGCACCGACCACGACGGCTACCAGGGCCGCGATCGGAGCCACGTGGACCTCGGGCGCACCCAGGTTCGTAGTGGTGAGCGACCAGGTGACCCTCCCGGCGACGATGCCCCCCAGCGCGCCGAGGAACACCGCCGGGAGCACCAACGTGGTCGCCTGCGCGGCGAGGCTGATGCGGAGCTGACGACCGTCGAAGCCGAGCGTGCGCAGCAGGGCCAGGTCTCGACGCCGCCGGCGGATCGTGAGGGCCAAGACGAAGGCGAGCGTCACCACCGAGAGCACGGCCAGCAGCAGGCTGAACCCGACCGGCAAGTAGCGCACCTCGTGCAGCTGGTTGACGTCGGTGGCACGGAGGGGCCGCAGCACGGTGTTCCCCCAGTCCTCGCGCAATGAGCGGTAGGCCACGTCGGCGTCCACCCCCGGCGCGTACTCGACGAGCACGAAGGTGGTCTCGAGCTCACCGCCGGCCCGTTCGATGCCAGCCGGTGTGAGGATGCTCCCCTCGCCGATCCGCTCCGAGTCGAACCCGAGGTTCATCACGGCCAGGCCGCTCACGGTGAAGGGCACCGGTCCTTCGCCGACATCGACCTGCACCTCGTCGCCGACGCTCACGCCGAGCTCACGAGCGGTGGAACCACCGAGGGCGATGTCGTGGACGGTGCGTGGCGCCGACCCTGCGAGCATCCGGGGCTCGATGTGCCCCACGGCCTCCACGAGGGCGGAGGCGCCGACGTCCACCACCACCCCAGCGGCCTCCAGGATCACGTCGTCGTGATCGCTGACCAGCGCATACGAGGCGACCATTGGGTGATCGGCAAGCGTCTCATGCGCGCGCTCGCCGACGCCGGGGTCGTTGCCGTCGCCCACCACCGCGTCGAAGGTCCACCCCCACAGCGCCGGGTCAGATGCCAGTCGACCTTCGCTCCCGGCGAACCCGAGACCACCGACGATGCCGAGCGCGGCCACGAATGCGGTGATGGCGACCGTGCGTCCGCCCGAGGCCAGGGCGGCGGCTCGCACGCCCGCCACCACCGACGGAGGAAGCCCAGCCCGCGCCGCCCGATCGCTGAGACCTACGCGCGCCGTGCCCACCCGGTTGACGGCCGGACGGGTCCGCCACGCCGGGACGAGGATCCGCCCGACCACCAGCGCGCCCACCGCGGCGAACCCGAGAGCGAGCACGGTCAGGTCGGCGTGGAGCCCGGGATCGATCTCGGCTCGGCGGGCGTCGCCCACCGGGGCCAACGGTGACAGGGCGAGGGCGACCCCCACCGCTCCCGTCGCGGCGCACAGTGCGGCCACGCTGCCCTTGGCCAGCGACATCCGCACGCGGCTCCGGCGGTCCATGCCCAGCACCTGCATCGCCTGCTGCACGGCCACGTCGTCCTCGAGCTGTCGCCGGAGCGCTTGCAGCACCAGGACGAGTCCGCCCGCTCCAACCACCACGCCGAACGCCAGCAGGAGCGACGCCTGGAGGCGGATGCGCCGGCTCGCCTCATCCGCGGCCGTCTGCGCGTCGCCCGCCCCGAAGACGAGCGACGCGTCCGCATCGAGCGCGGTCACGGCATCCTCGAGCGCCGCTCGAGTGATTCGGGTGAAGTCGACGCGCAGCTCGTATTGGTCCGCGCCGGGACCTTGGAGGTCACCGAAGAGCCATCCCAGGCTGGCCACATCGATGCCCCGATGGGCTGCATCGAACGCCGGACCGAGCTGCACCTCGGAGCTCCCGAGGTAGACGACGTCCGGCACATCCTGGTGACGTTGGACGTCCTGGGGGCTCCGGATGATGCCGGTGACGGTGAAGGTGAACGTCTTGCCGGTCGGCGCGAGGCTCCCAAGGTTGTCGAAGAGGTCCTCGGCCTGATCGAGCCCGTAGGCCTGCATCACAAGGGGGCGGCCAGGTGCCAGGTCGTAGAGCTCGGCCAGCTCCTCGTCGACCATCACCTCCCGCTCCGCCGCCGGGTCGGCGAGTCGCCCGGCCACCACGATGGGCCTGACGGCCGAGCGGAACATGCCTGGGTGGTCGTAACTGAAGGGACTGACCTTGCCGAGCATCTCCGGGTGGGGCACACCACCCTTGCCGTCGACGGGCACGAGGAGGAAGTAGTCGCCGCCCATGGCGCCCTCCACGCCGTCGATGGCCAGCAACTCCCCTCGGTCGAGGTCGCCTTCGGCATAGGCGTTGAACGGCCGGTGGTACTCCATGAAGCGGTCCATGGCAGTGGTCGTGCGCCGCCAGCCGGCGATCGAGGCCATCGTGACGCCTCCCACCACCGCCACGAGGACCACCAGCGCCAGCCAGGACCGCCACCGCCGACGCGCGTCAGCGGCCAGCAGGACCCGAATCGCATCCATCTCCCGCACCATCCCCCAGCTCGATCACAACATCGCTGCTCCCACTCCACCACATCCGCGGGAACATCCCCAGGTGCCTGGCACCAACACCCGGGGTAGTGCCAGCCTCACCGGTGCGACACGATGGGCGCGTGATCACCCCGCGCGTCGTGAGCCTGGTGCCGTCGGTGACCGAGACGCTGCTTGCGTGGGGCGTGGAGCCGGTTGCCTGCACGCGGTTCTGCGAACAACCTCAGCTGCGTCACGTCGGGGGCACGAAGGACCCCGACGTCGCTGCCATCGTCGCGCTTCGCCCGGATCTGGTGGTGGTCGACGCGGAGGAGAACCGTCTCCAAGACCACGCCGCGCTCGTGGATGCCGGGCTCGATGTGCACGTGCTCGCCGTGCGAGACCTCGCGGGGCTCGACGAGCAGATGACCGAGCTGGCCGCTGCCGTCGACGCGACGTGGACGGCGGTCGGGCCGATCAGCGAGCCGACCTCCACCCGCCGGGCCTACGTCCCGATCTGGAAGCGACCATGGATGGCACTCGGTGAACCGACCTACGGATCGGCCGTGCTTCGTGCGTTGGGCGTGGCCAACGTGGCGGCTGGCGACGGCCCCTACCCCGAGCTCGACCCCTCAGGAGCGATGGCGCGGGGCGCTGACCTCGTGATCGCGCCGAGCGAGCCGTATCCGTTCAGCGAGCGCCATCGGGCTGAGCTCGACGCCATCGCAACCACGATCCTCGTCGACGGGCGAGACCTGCTGTGGTGGGGCGTTCGCACCACCACCGCGCTGAAGCGCTTGGCACGGGTGCTCGACGCAGGAGCGACGGGCCCGTGACCTGAGCTGGGTCGTCAAGCCTCGTCGGCTGCGCGTCGGGCCTTCTTCGCGGCCTTGGCGATGATCGTCTCCACCTGGGTGTTGAGCTTGGCGCCGTCGGGCCATCCCGCGTAGTGCGTGAGGAGGATGACGATCTCGCGGAGGCTGGCCTCGTCGAGCTCACCGTTGGCGAGCGCCGCCTCGATCTGGAGGCCCACGACGTCGTGGAGACCACGGCCCACCAGCAGGCCGATCAGGATCAGGCGCCGGTCGCGGAACGTGAGACCCTCTCGTTGCCAGATCTCGCCGAAGAGGTGCTCGGCCGTGTACCCGAAGAAGTCGCCGTCGCCGTCGCCGACCTCGCCCCATCCGTACACCGCAGCCATCGTCTCGAGCCCGCGCTGGCGCTTCACCGGATCGCTCTCCATGGCGCTGGAACCTACCGCGCCGATTTTGTCGCTCAAGGTACAAACCCCATCTACCGACACCTTCCTGCGCATTCACCCATCTTGGAAGGAACCCCCCACCTGTCCACACATCGCCGCATCGCGAGGACCATCCTCGCCAGCGTTGGTCTGCTCGGCGCCGCGGCGAGCATCGCCGGGCTCACCACCTACGCAACGTTCACCGACAGCACCACGGCCAGCCAGTCGATCAGCACCGGTGTCGTCAACATCGACCTGGGCACCGCCAACACGGCCGACAACCGGCTCACCGTCGCGGCCACGGGCGTGCACCCGGGCGACACGATGCAGCGGGCCGTGAAGCTGTCGAACACGAGCACGGCGACGATGGGCTCGATCACGCTCACCACGAGCGCCACGACGAGCACCGCCCTCGACACCGACGCCACCAACGGCCTGCAGATGGCCATCGACCGCTGCTCGGTCGCCTGGACGGAGTCGGGTACGTCGCCCGCCTACACGTACACCTGCGGCGGGTCGACCAGCACGGTCCTGGCGACGAGGGCCATCATCGGTTCGGATCTTGCGCTGTCCAACGTCGGGCTGACCTCGGGCTCCGTCGACTACCTCCGGGTGACGGTCACGCTCCCCAGCACAGCCGGCAACTCGTTCCAGGGGCTGAGCTCCACCGTCCAGTACTCCTTCACCGGCACGCAGCGGTCGGCGCTAGCCGCTTAGCCGCCACGGCACGACGGGTACGACGATGACAGCGACCGCGGTTCGAGCCAGCCGATGGGCAGGCCCGGCCGCGGTCGTCGTCGCGGCGCTCGTGGTCCCAGCCCTCGCTGGAGCGCCGAAGCGTCGATACACGTCTCGCGCGCCGAGCCTCCCCGTCGCTCCACCGCTGACCACGCAGCCCTCCATTCCGGCAACGGCCACGACCGCTCGCGCTGCGCGCGCGCTGCTCACGGTGGCCCGTTGGTTGGCCCGTGCCACGGTCGTGGCGGCGACCGTGCTCTTCCTGGTCGTGGCCATCGGGCCGCACACCGGCCGCTACCGCACGCTCACGGTGCTGAGCGCCAGCATGCGACCAACGCTCCCGGCCGGCTCGGTCGTGGTCGTCACGCCGATGCCGGTCGCCGACGTCACGGTGGGCGACATCATCACCTACACGGCCCCGGTCGCCGACGCCGGCGTCGTCACACACCGCGTCGTCGAGGTCGTTGCCCCCGGCGCCGTGCGCACGCAGGGTGACGCGAACAACGCTCCAGACCCGTGGGTGGCTCAGCTCAAGGGGACGACCGCATGGAAGGTGCGGACCGACGTGCCCGCCCTGGGATACGTGCTCAGCGCGCTCCGCGGTCCCGTCGCGCGCGTGCTGACGCTTGGCACCACGACCGCGCTCGGCGTGCTGTTCGGCCTGCGTGCCATCTGGCGAAGGCCGTCCGATGCGTGAGCGCCGATGGAAGGTCGTGGCCGCGACGGCCATCGCCGTCGCCCTGCTCAGCACCACGCCGGTGGCATGGGCGTCGTTCAACGATGCCAGTGCGGCCTCCGCCACCTACACGGCTGATGTCCTGGCAGCGGCGACCAACCCGTCTGCCGCAGCCGGCACCTGCTCGACCCTGAGCGGGGATCGAACCGTTCTGTCGTGGACCGCGACGACCTCCACGTGGGCCACCGGCTACGAGATCGCCCGCTCGACCACTTCTGGCGGGCCCTACACCGTGGTGGGCACCGCGTCCGGAGCTGCTACCACGACCTACACCGACAGCGGGTTGGCCTACTCCACGACCTACTACTACGCGATCCGGTCGATGCGGAACGCGTGGCGTGGCACCAACGCCACCACCTCACGCACCACCAAGAGCTCGCTCTGCCTCTGACCAACCGAGGGGGCTCGTGGACCTCCGGCGCGTCGAACGCTTCGGCGAACCCGTCGAAGCACCGGCGAGCCTCGTCGTCGGTGCAAGCCCTCGAGCCTGTGGCAGGACCTACATCCGGAACGCCTCGGCACTGCTTCGCGCCGTGGTCGACGTCAGCCCGCCCAATGTGGACGGGCTGACGTCGGTTGCGGCCGGGACGTTGAAAGGTGGTCGACTCGGCGGTCCCGGAGGGCCTGGCCAGAAGGGCTACTCCGGGAACGTGTCGGGGAACTGCGTGACGGGCGCCTCGGCGAGCACGTCAGCGGTGTCGGACATGTGGTGCACCGCCGCTCGCAGCAGCGTCGCAACCGTGGCGGGGTCGCCAGCCTTCTGGGCGTCGATGACGGCCTTCAGCGTGGTGGCGTGCATCACGATCGCTTCCTCGACGGCATCGGCCGGCAAGTTCGGGTTGACCGAGCTCATCGTGGTGCCGAACGTCTTGGCATAGGCGAGCAGGTCTGCCACGGCCTTGTCAGCCGCAACCTGATCGTCGCCGGCGATGGCCTGTGTGTAGGCCACGACGGCCCCGATGTGGCCGTCGCTGCGCCACAGACCATCGAAGGCCATGCCGACGTCATCGCCGTACACGCTCGTGATCGCACCGACGATGTCGGCAGTGTTGCTGCCGGTCGGACCGTTCAACGCACCCGCGGCAGCCTCGAACTGCGGCTGGCGGCCACCGAGGGCAGCACCGGTGGCGCTGGCGGCGAGGAACACGTGCTCACGGAGCAGGGAGGTCATCCCCGCGCGCAGGCCCGCCGCCGGCGACGAGGCGTCGCCATCGAACTTGTCGGGGAACTGCGCCGCGGTCGCACCGGCGAGGGCTTCGGCGAAGGCACCCATGTGCCCGTAGGCCTCACGGAGGGACGCGTAGACCTTGGGCTGGTCGCCCGCCTTCTGCGCGTCGATCACCGTCTTGAGGGTGGTGATGTGCATCGTCACGCCTTCCTCGACCGCGTCGGCGGGGAGGTCCGGGTTGACCGAGCTCAGCGTCGTGCCGAAGGTCGTCGCGTAGGCCAACAGGTCGGCCACTGCCTTGTCAGCAGCGACGGTGTCGTCCGCGGCGACCGCTTGGGTGTACGCCACGACAGCGGGGATGTGGCCATCGCTGCGCCACAGTCCGTCGAATGCGGTCCCGACTTCGTCGCCGTAGGCGGAGGTGATCGCATCGACGAGATCCGCCGTGTTGCTGTCGGTGGGGCCGTTCAGGGAGGTGGCGTAGGCCTCGAAGCCGGCCGCGTCGCCACGCAGCGCCGCGCCGGTCGCCAGCGCGGCCAGGTAGACGTGCTCCGTGAGCAAGCCGGTGAGCCCGGCCCGCAGCGTCGAGGCACCGGTGAGGCTGGTGACGGCGCCACCGTCGGGGGCGGTGGTGTTGTTGTCGTTGTCAGGGGCGGCGCCCCCGGTGTCGTCGCTCCCACCGCAAGCCCCGGCAACGAGGCCGAGCGCGAGCAGTGGGGCGACGAGCTTCGCAACGGTCGTGCGTCTCATGGTCCTGGGTTCTCCTGTGGTTGGTTGGAATCGTGATGGATCGGTGGTTGTGGCCATCGGGCTCATCGCACGACGACCTCGCCGCGCATGGTGGCGGGGTGGATCGCGCAGAAGTACGGGTAGGTGCCGGGCTCGTCGAAGGTGAGCTCGAACGTGTCGCCCTGGGCGATCTCGCCGGAGTCGAACGTCCCGTCGGGTTCCTCGGTCACCCCCGCCGCGCCCTGGGCGACAGTGCCGGAGGTCACGGTGTGCGCTCCCGCGTCGGTCTGCTCCCAGGTGACGGCGGTTCCCGCTTCGACCGTGAGGTTCGACGGCTTGAAGGCGATGAGTCGCATCGTCACCGTGTTCGACGATGACGCTGACGGTGCGGCGGTTGCGCCGGACCCCGCGCCGGTGTCACCGCATGCGGCGAGGACCCCCACGGCCGCAACGACGGCAGCCACCCGCGAGACTCGGCGACGCTTGCGCGCCGTTGTGGGCTTCGTGCAGTCCATGGCTGATCTCATGGCTGCTGTTCGGAGCGGCCCCACCCGATGGATGGAACGATCTTCCCGGCTGGTCGATCCGTCTGGGCAGCGCTGGCGTAGCCGACGACGACGGCATCGGCCTCGCCATCACTGCTGAGATCGCTCCCGGCGCCCCCGCCTGTGAGACGGCGCCGAGGCGATGCTCAGCGGAACGCTGCCCAGCTCCAGGTGCCCGTCGTCACCCTGGACGTGCCCTTCGACGGAGCCTCGCAGCTCTTGTCTCTGGTGTCGCCGGGAGCAGGTCCGAAGCTGCAGAAGTCGACGTCACCGGCGCCGACCAGGACGTTGCGCGGCTCGGGCCCGCCGTCGAGACGGTCGTGACCTTCACCTCCGTGGATGACGTCCACGCCGCCGCCGCCGAAGAGGGTTGGCGTCCAGACGCCGTCCCGGTTGCGTGGCGCACCCGCGAAGTAGCTCGGCACGGTGCACCTGTTGCCCGTGCAGTGGCCGTCGCTGCCGCCCGGGCCGTAGATGAGGTCCGGTCCATCACCACCGGCGATCCGATCGGCCGCTCCACCCCCCCTCGGATCGGCGCCGCTCTCGTCACCGAGGTCGCCGGCGAGGCGGTCTCGGCCCGCACCGCCTCGGACGTCATCGTTGCCGGCGCCGCCGAAGGCATCGTCGGCGTTCGGGCCCCCCACGAGGAAGTCGTTGTCGTCGTCACCCCACAACCCCGCTCGGCCCGCTCCGTTGCCGACGACCTCCGTGGTGATGTTGTTGCCGGCCTGCCCGAACAACGTGTCGAAGCCGGGCCCGCCCCTGAGGCCGTCAGGGAGTCCGTCGCCCTCCTCGGGACTACCCGGGTCGTCGGCATAGAGCACGTCGTTGTCCGCGCCTCCGCTGAGATAGTCGCGTCCGCTGCCACCGAAGGCATCGTCGTCGCCATCGCCACCGAAGGCTCGATCGTTGCCCGAGCCACCGAAGAGCGAGTCGCCTCCCGAGCCACCGATCACCGTGTCCGCGCCGTCCTCACCGAACACGCCCGCGGCACCGAGCTGGGCGGCACCCTGCAACGGGTGGTTCACCCGGATGTTGGTACCAGCGTGGTCGTCGCCGTCGCCGCCGGACACGACGTCGTCGCCGCTGCCGCCGGTCACGCGGTCGACCCCGTCCTCGCCAAGCACGCTGTCGTCGCCGCCATCGCCTGAGACGTGGTCGTTGCCGCCGCGTCCGAACACCACATCGTTCCCACCGTCACCGGACGCGAGGTCGTTGCCCGTCCCGGCGTCGATGGTGTCGTTGTCGTCGTCGCCGTGCAGCCAGTCGTCGCCGGTGCCTCCGGTGAGCGAGTCGGTCCCCGGCCCTCCAGCCACCTCGTCGCCACCATCGCCGCCGTCCGCCGTGTCGGTCCCCTCGCCGCCGTAGAGACGGTCGATCCCGGCCTGGCCGAGCAGCGAGTCGTTGCCGCCCTGCCCGAAGCCCGTGTCGTCACCGTCGTTGCCCTGGAGTGCGTCGTTCCCGTCACTCCCCCGCACCAGCGATGCCACGACCCCGTTCGAGGCCTGCCGCCCGCCGCCGATCGGCGCCGTCCAGGTGGCAGTGGCCGTGCTGCCGAGGTTGGAGAGGTCGAGGTCGACCGGTGTGTCGCCGAGCAGGAGGTCGTTGCCCCCACCGCCAGCGAGCTGGTCGTTGCCAGCGAAGCCACACATCCTCTCCCCCGTTACCCCGCCGGCAAGGACGTCATCGCCACGGGTTCCGGCGACGTCACACCCGAAGGTCAGGTGGACCGTCCATGCCACCGTCGCGCTCTGCCCCGGCGCGAGATCGCCGATGTCGCACACGACCTCACCGCCGACCGCGCTGCATCCAATGGGCAGGGCGCCGACGATCCGAGCTCGCGAGGGCACCGGGTCGCGGAGCGTCACCGAGCGGGCCGCGCCGGGGCCGCCGTTCGTGACCTGCACGGCATAGGTGAGCTGATCTCCAGGCTGCACCCCGGTGAGCGGATCTGTCGTGAGCGAGCCGCCGACAATGTCGTTGCGCTGCGTCTTGGCGACGGCGATCGACGGCAACCCGATGCTCGTGAACGTGCAGGCGATGTCGTCGCCCACCGCGGGCGTGACGGTCACTCGGCGCGAGGCCACGTCGATCGTCGCACTCGGATGGGCACCACAGTCGATCGAGTCGAGCGCCCAACCGGACGCGGCCTGTTCGGTGAACGTGCGGGTCACCCCTCCCGGCCGCACGCCGCCGCCCGACTGGCCGTCGGCCAGCTCGAACGTGGTCGCCGGGTCGGCCCCGACCTGCTCGGTGAAGGAGAAGCCGGTCGCCCCAGCCGGATCCGACGCCTTCGCGATCCTCACGCTGCCAGTTCCCTGATTGGTGAACACACAGCGCACGGTCTCGCCGGGTGCCACGCGGAAGGTGGCCGACGCCGTGGTGACGTCACCGGTGCTGTCGCCGTCGTCGCACGTAATCGAGGCCGCGGACCATGAGCCCGACGGCATCGTCTCCGTCACGGTGTGCTCACCAGCGGGGACGGTCACCTGCTCGCTGCCACCGTCAGCGAGCGAGGTGGTGACCGCGCCAGTGAACGAGAACGGCGTGAGATCGCCGTCCGGGAGCGTCTGCTTCTCGACGATGATCGTGCCGGGCGCTTCGACGTTGGTGAACGTGCAGAGGATGTCATCGCCCACGCCGGGTGTGAACGTCACCTTCCGCTCGTCGAGGTCCACCACCGCGCGTGGGTGGCCATCACAGTCGATCGACGCGAGCGTCCAGGCAAGGTCGGCCTGTTCGGTGAAGCTGCGAACGAGCCCGGCCGGCCCATAGCCGCCGTAGGTGTCTCCATCGTCCAGCGACGCCGGGGGGTTGGGTGGGTTGGTGCCGACCGTCTCGACGAACTGGAAGCCGGTGCCGCCCGCCGGGTCGGAGACCTTGGCCACGCGCACCCGTCCGTAGCCCCGGTTGGTGAAGACGCAGCGCACGGTCTCACCGACGTCGACTCGATACGTGGCCGAAGCCGTCGTCGTGTCGCCTGTCGAGTCGTCGTCGTCGCATCTGATCGACGACGGCAGCCAGTAGCTGGCCGGCATCGTCTCGGTGACCACGTGCTCACCAGCGAGCACGGTCACGCTGACGGAGTCGCCGTCGCCGAGCGTCTCGTCGATGGCACCGCCAAAGGCAAACTCGGTTGGGTCGCCGTCGGGGAGCGTCTGCTTCTCGACGATGATCGTGCCGGTCCTCGGCTCCTCGCTGTTCGTGAAGGTGCAGAGGATGTCGTCGCCAGCGACGGGTGTAACAACTACCGAGGAGCCGTCGACCACCGCGCGCGGGTGCGCGCCGCAATCGATGCCTGAGAGGAGCCAGCCCTCGGTGGCCTGCTCGCTGAAGGTCACCGAGCGCCCGGGCTCGACGAGCCCGCCAATGACGTCGCCGTCGTCTAGGGAGTAGGTGTCGCTGCCCGCGACCACGGATCGGCCCCACGATGGGTCGGTCACCATCGCGTCGCCGAGCGCGGTCGGCTGCGGTCCGCCAACACCGTTGGCAGCGATCGTGCGCAGCTTGGGCGTCCCCCCGAAGTCGGTGGCAAAGGCGATCTGTGCTCCGTCGCTCGACCAGGTCGGGCCGTGGTCCCAGGTCACGCCTGAGGTGAGCTGCGTAGGTGCGCCACTGCCGTCGGCGGCCACGAGGTACAGGTCGTCTTGGGCGTTGACCTTGGCGGCACCAGCGACCAGCATCGTGCCGTCCGGCGACCAGTCCATCGGTCGCGCGACGGGCGTCAGGTCGGCGGTGTTCGCCAAGCCCGTGACCCCGTCGAGGCTGACCGTGGACGAGTTGAACGTGCCGACATGGATGTCATGCGTGGCGAAGTCACGAGAGAACGCGATCCGACCATCGGGCCCCCACGACGGGTTCGAGTCGTAGGTCGTGGCACCCGTGAGCTGCGTGGCAGTGGCCAAGCCGTCGCTCGGGATCACCCAGATGTCGTCCGTCGAGTAGTGGTGGAAGGCGATCCACGCGCCGTCGGGCGACCATGTCGGCGAGAACTTCGTGCCGGACGGGGTGGCGCTCGGCAAGCTCGACACCACGCCCGAGGCCAGGTCGAGCACCTTGAGGGTGCCGCCGGTGACGAAGGCAAGCCGAGTGCCGTCGGGTGACCACTCAGGGTCGCGCGCCGCGGTGGTACCGGAGACCGGGGTGACGGTACCGGTCGCGACGTCGAGGAGCGCCAGCGCGTGTGTGCTCCCGTTCCACTGCACGAACGCGATCACGTCGCCGCCCCGGAGATCGCCGTCGGCGGCGGGCGTGGCGCCTGCCGGTCCGGTGAACGTGAAGCCGGTGCCGCCGGCAGGCTCGGTCGTCTTGACGATGCGCACACGCGCGGTCGTGACGGTGGCCTCGGCGCACGGCGACACCTCGGAGGTGCTCCCACCAACGGTGGTCGCGGTGACCGTGAGCTGCTCGCCAGCGGCCACGCCGCTGAGCGCGACCGAGAACGGCGCATGCCCCGCGCCGTCAGTCGTGACGTCGACCGCGGCGAGGAACCGTGCGGCCTCGCCGCACGGTTCAGACGCGAACACTTCGATGCGGTGCCCGGTGGAGGCCGTCGCGTCGAGCGTGCCGCTTACCGAGGTCGTCGCCGCCGCCGTGATGATCGGATGGTTCTGCAGACCGTTGGGGCCGGAGTCAGCGTCTCCCGCGTCGTTCGCGGTCACACCATCGCCGCCCAGGTCGATCGACTGCCGCGCGTTGTCGGCGATCGAGTTCTGGGTGATCCGCACGCCCGAGACCACCGAGGAGGTCGATGAACCCACCTGAACGCCGGTGCCGTTGTAGTGGATCGTGTTGCCCCGGATGATGACGTCACCGCTGGTGGTGAGCACGCCCCAGCCGGCCGTGAGGATGGTGGGGTGGCCATTGCGCACGGCGGTCGTGCCGTCAGCGCCGACGCCGATGAGGTTGTCCTCGATCGTGTTGCCGACGGCGTTGGTGCCGGAGAGCTGGACGCCGCTGTTCCCGTTGCCGGAGATGACGTTGCCGCGGATGACGTTGCCCGACGACGAAGGCGTTGGCGTGCCGTTGATGGCGATGCCGTCAGAGCTGTTCGGCAGAGGCGCGTTGCCGGTCACGTCCACGCCGATCCAGTTGCCCTCGATCACGTGGTTCGTGGAGGCGTTCGGCAGGAAGATGCCGTGGCCGTTGCCGGAGATGAGGTTGCGGGCACCGGGCTCCGAACCGCCCACCTGGTTGCCCGTCCCACCGAGGTTCACGCCGCCGAACGCCAGGTTGCCCACTGCGGAGGTGCCCGTGACGTCGGTACCGATGCGGTTGCCCTTCACCAGGTTGCCTGTCGCGCCGAGGCCGGTGATGCGGGCACCCTGGAACGAGTTGCCCGACAGGAGGTTGCCCTCGCCGGCGCCCGTGCCGCCGATGAGATTGCGATTGCCGTTCTGCACCTCTACGCCGAAGCGGTTTGACGCTGAAGCCGTGCCGGCGGCGTTGGTGCCGACGTAGCTGCACTGCACCACGTTGTCGTTCGAGAGGAGCTGGATGCCGGAGCCGGTGCCGAAGCGGTTCACGACCAGACCGCGGATGCTGGAGCCGTCGCTGCCGGCGGCGAGGACGAGCCCGTTGACGCCCGAACCGGCACTCGAGCCGTCGATCTCGATCGCTGGGGTGCCGGCGCAGGCGGGAGCGCTTCCGCCGTCGATGTCCACTGGCGCGGTGATCGTCGGCAGCGCCGCGCCTGGGGTGATGGTTCCGGTCACCGTGAAGCGGATCTGGTCAAGCTCCGGGGCGGCGTTAGCGGCGGCGATGGCCTCCCGCAGCGAGCAATGCACGCGGTCGCAGATGCCGTCGGTGTCATCGGTGAGCGTGTTCACCCTCAACGCGGTGCTGGTGTCGACCGTCGCGGTGACACAGGCCGACAGCTCAGAGGTGTTCCCACTGGCGTCTGTCGCCGTGGCCGTCACGACGTCGCCGTCGCCGATGGCGACGTCGAGCGTCTCCGAGAACGTCGCGTGACCGGCCGAGTCGGTCGTGACAGCGACGGCACCCAGGAAGCGGGCCGCCTCTCCCTTGCCCGAGCCATCGCAGGCTGGTGAGGCGAACACCTCGATCCGGAACGCCTCATCGGTGTTGGAGTCGAGAACGCCGTCCACGCTCGTCGCCGACGCCGTGCCGGACGCGCTCGAGAGCACCGGATGGTTCTGCCCCGCGTTCTCGAAGCCGTCCGCATCGCCCGCGTCGTTGGCGCCGACCGAGGCGAGGTCGATCGCAGTGAGGCCGTTCTCGTCGATGCTGTTGCCCGCGATCCGCACGCCCTCTGGCGCGGTCGTGCTGTTCGCCGTGCCCACCTGGATGCCCCAGTGCAGGTTGTGGTGGACGACGTTCCCGTCGCCCGCACCGCTGCCGCCGACGGTGTTGGGGCCGGCGTACACGGCGATGCCGGAGCGGTTGGGAAGCGCGTCACCGCTCGCATTGGTTCCGACGTAGTTGGCGGTGAGAACGTTGTTGATCGTGGTCGGACTGATCAGCTGGATGCCGATCGCGTGACCGGCGACCACGTTTCCGTCGATGGTCGTCTGGTTGGCGCCGAAGGCGAGGTTGATGCCCCGGAACTGCGCCCCGTTGCCGACCGCCACGGTCGCGGCGGCGTCCGTGCCGACGAGGTTGTCCGCGATGGTGTTGCCGCTGGCGTTCGCACCCGCAACCTGGATCCCCTCCTGCCGGTTACCCGAGACGATGTTCCCGGTGATGACGTTGCCGGTGACGGCATCGGTGGAGCCGTTGAGCTCGATGCCGTTGAGGTTTTAGAAGGGGTTCGGCGACGCCGGAGCGCTTCCGTCGGGAGCGAGCCCGACCGTGTTGCCCTCGATCCGGTTGTTGCTGCCGCCGACGCCGATGCCGGTCCCGAAGCTGTCGGCGATGACGTTCCCGAGATCTCCGACGCCACCGACCCGGTTGCCGCTGCCGCTCACGGTCACGCCCTGGAAGCCACCGTCGGCGGATCCGTCGATGGCGACCCCGATCCAGCTCGACTCGATGACGTGGTTGTCGCCGCGCAGCCAGACGCCCGCGCTGGGGAAGCCCGTGATCGACAGCCCGCGCACCGTCGAACCTGAACCCTGGAACTGCACCCCATCTCCCGAGGTGACCAGCGAGCCGTCGAGCTGGACGACTGGCGTCCCCGCGTGGCCCGGCTGGGTCGTTCCGTCGATGGTCACCGGTCGGTAGGCGAACACGCCGCTCGTTGGCTGGATCACGTGCGGAGCGGGGCCACTGAGATCGAAGTGCACCGCATCCTCCGCCACGGTTGCGTTGGCGGCGTTGATGGCCTCGCGCAGAGAGCAGTGCGTCCCGTCGCACGTGCCGTCATCGACATCGTCGACGGTGTTCACCGTGAAGGTCGCCGCTGGCGCCGCGTGCGCGTCCGGCATGCCAACCAACCCCCCGGCGCCGACAACCACCACCACTGCGACGCCGATCTGCCGCATCCGAGTGAACGAACGTCGCCGCCCGCCGCCCGCCGCCAGTTCGTACTCGCCCATCACGCGCCTCCCGCGTCGACACATCGCGTGCGACTCCCGCAGCGCAGGGTAAGAACGAGCAGCAAAGCCCGAGCAAAGCCCGAGGGCGTAGCGTGGTCCCGTGGCTCAGGGATGCGTTGGCGAGCTGACAGCCCGGCTGGCGGCACCTCGGATCGCGGTGCTCGGCCCCGTGGCCGTGGGACCGCCGATGGCGCTCCGGAGCGTGAGTGGTCATCCGGCGCGGGTGCTGCTGGCACTCGCGGGGGCCCGCCGTCCGTGCCGCCTCGAGGTTCTCGCCGAGGCGGTCTGGGGAACCGAGCCGCCGGCGACCCACCGGGCCGCCATGCACGTGCATCTCGGCACGGTTCGTCGGGTGCTCGATGCGCTCGGCGGCAACAGCACGATCGTGCGATCGGAGGACGGATACCGCCTCGATCCGGGTGACTGCGAGATCGATGCGACCCTCGCGGTGGATCTGCTCGATGCGGCGCGCTCGGCGCTACAGACCGATCCGCTCAGCGCCCTGTTCCTGGCCGAGGCCGCACTCGGGCTCTGGCGGGGTGTCCCCTTCGCTGTCGACGGGGAGGTGGTCGACGCGTCGGCGTCTCAGTGGCTGGATGCCGTCCGTCGGGATGGCGACGAGCTCCTGGTCGAGGCACTGCTGCAGAGCGGTGACGCCATCCGGGCCGAGCGGGCCGCCCAGGTGTCGGTCGATGCCGAGCCGCTACGGGAGCACCGGTGGGGGCAGCTCCTTCGCGCTCGCTACCTCGGGGGGCGGACCGCCGACGCGCTGGCCACGTTCCAGGTCGCTCGCCGAACGCTTGTCGATCAGCTCGGGATCGAACCGGGCGTCGAGCTGCAGGAGCTCGAGGCAGCCGCCCTCACCCACGACCGGGGACGACTGCAGCTGCCTCCCGCCCGGGGCCGCTCCCGTCGCCCGCCGCCGGCTGTCGGACAGCTGATCGGGCGCGATGCCGAGATCGGTCGTGTCGAGACGGCGGTCGCAGAGTTCGGCGGCGTCGTCCTCGTTGGCCCGCCCGGGGTGGGCAAGTCGCGGCTCGCCGTCGAGCTTGTCGGGCAGTGGGAGACCGGCGGGGTTGCGTGGATCGACGTGCGCGAGTCGAACCCAACGGCCGTGCTCGACGAGATAACGAACTGGGCTCGCGGTCAGCCAGACGGGCTGGTGGTGTTCGATGGGGCCGACTCGGCGACCGCCAACACGGCCGATGCCCTCAGCGCGCTCCGCCGGCGGGCGCCGACGATCCGACTGGTCGTGACCAGCCGGGTGCTCCTCGACGTCGCCCTCCCGCTTGAGATCATGCGCTCCCTCCCCGTGCCTGGTGCGGATGCCACCGACGCGGAGATCGAGGCGTCGCCTGCGGTCGTCGTACTGCGCGCCGCCATGCGCGACCTGGGCGCAGAGATCGAGCTCCCCACGGCGGAGGCGGCGCTCGTGGCCCGCAGGGCAAGTGGGCTTCCGCTGGCACTCCGGCTGTCCGCCGCAGCTGCTCGCGCCCTCTCCCCGTCGACGCTCGCGCACCTGCCGCCTTCGATCGCCGGAGACGAGATCGATCTCGCCATCCACACCCTCCTGGGCCTCGTGGACGCCAAGGCGGCCACCGCCTTCGCCGATCTGTCCATCATGGACGGCGAGTTCGACACCGACATCGGCGCGATGGTGGCTGGGTTGCCATTGAACGAGTTCGCGACCGCTGTCGTGTCCCTCGTCGACCACGGTCTCGTCGAGGCACGACTCGACCGGCTCCGGCCGTACGTCATGCTCGAGCCGATCCGCGCCGTCGGAGAGCGCGTGCTCGACGAGCGTGACGGGCGCGCCCCTGCCAACGATCGCCTCGTCGATGCCTGCATCGCCCAAGCGAAGTCGCTTCAGCACGCTGCCGACGTCGACCCAACTGGCCTCGAGGTGCGCTTCGGGGTCGACCTCCCGCGCCACCGGGCGGCCCTCCGGCACCTCGCCCGCGTTGGGGATGCAGAACGAGCACTGACGCTGGTCTGTCGGTTGGAGGCGCCGCTCTACGCCCTGGGCTGGTGGGCCGAGAAGGTGGAGCTGTTCGACCTCGCGCTCGCGATCCCGGGTCCGCCCTCGCCGATGCGTGCGAGGGCCCACGCGTTCCGGGCACGGCCCGGACCGATGCACACGATGGACGACGCTCATGCGGAGCGGGCCGAGGCGATGGCGGCAGAGCTCGGCCAGCCCCTGCTCCGGGCGTTCGCGTGGTACATCCAAGCGATCCACGCGTGGTGGGCGGGGCGACCCGGCGAGGCTGCGGTGCTGCTCCAAGATGCCACGCTTGTGTTCGAGCGGGCAGGCCGGACCATGGAGGCCTGCGAGGCGAGGAAGTTCCACGGCGTCGCGCTCGTTCTCGCCGGGGAGCCCGCCACTGGCCTGGAGATGCAGCGAGAGGCGCTCGACACCGTGCGTCGTGAGCTGGGCGCACCGTTCCATGTCGCGCACAACCTCGCGTACCTCGGGCACTGCCACCGATTGCTCGGCGACGACGACGCCGCACGCGCTGACTGGACTGAGGCGCGCGAGCTCTGTGGGCGCGTCGGCAACCGGGGCACTGCCATCCACATCTCGATTGGCCTCGCGGAGATCGCCGTGGATGGCCTCGAGACCGAGCTCGCGCTGCTGCACACTGGCGAAGCCCTGACCCTCCTCAGCGCCGGACGAGCATGGACCTACGAACCGTGGGCGTGGACTGCTTCCATGCGCGCTCACGCGAGCATGGGAGATCTGGGGTCGGCGCTCGCCTGCGCGCGCCGAGCGGCAGCGGGTCTGGCCGGCGTCCCGCCGGGCGAGTCCGTGCGCCTTGCTGCAGAGCTGGCAGGAGTGGCGCTTCAGGCCGGCGAGGTCGTCCCCGCCGCACGACTGCTCGGCGTCGCGTGCGCCACAGACGACATCCGTGAACTGCCGTTCCCGTCGCCCTGCGAGCGCCATCGGTTCGCTGAACACGAACGACAGGTCGCCAAGCTTCTCGGGGCCGATGCCGAGGGTCACATCGATGCGGGGCGACGTTGCACGCTCGCCGAGGCCGCAGGGCGGCTGCTGGCGCCCTGACGGGCGGCGATCGGTCGGATGGTGGAGACGATGGGACTCGAACCCACGACCCCCTGCTTGCAAAGCAGAACAGAGGTCGTCCGGAGGGTGCCGCTCGGTGTCGATCCGCGCTCGGCTGTACCGAGTCGTGTCGCAGCGTTTCCGCAGGTCAGCAGGGGCTCAGTCGTCCGTCGTGTACCAACTCGTTTCGTCTGATGACGAGGCGTGCTCCGACGTCAGCATCCACCGGCGATCCCGCACGTGGCTACGTTCGCGGCTACGTCAATTGTCCTTGCCGCCAACGCAAGGCGTCACGAGTGCGGGTTGCGCCTCAGTGCGTCGCGCGTCCCCATACTGGCCCGACACGACCGCGCTGTCGACCACGGCCACCACTTCGTCCAACTCGATGCCCCGATGGGCGAGGAGCCATCCGAAGCTCGGTGTGGCTGGATTAGCAGCCCTCATCGGTGAACGAGTTCCCGAATCCGACACCCGTGTCGGCCAGGATCGCCTCGTCGCGGTTCGTGCGCGAGGCTGGTGTCGTGGCCCACGCAGCGTTGAGATGCTCGTTCTGTGGGTTGGCTCAATTGGGGACGACAGGCCCGGACCAGCACGTGTTCATCTGCGACCTCTGCGAGCGGGACGCCGCCGAGATCAGAGATCTCCAAGCGAGCATCGGTGCCCCTGTCGTCAAGACCGATGGGCCCGGACGCGACGACTGACTTCGTCGAGCGCAGCACGCTTCGGCTCCAGCAGGCCGAACCGCGACCGTCGAGGATGCGATGCCGATAGGTCTGGCTCCCCTCGCCCTCGGTGACGCGTTACGGGGCGCGCGTTCTGGCGCGAAACGCGTATTTGAGAGCTGCCGCGGATCGGCAGATCGGGGCGACCCAAAGTCTGGCAACCTGTGAGCCGTGGCTCCCTCCGACAAGGTCGTACGTAACAACGGCACAGGTATCTCTGTCCCTCTCGGGCTGGTGTGGGCCGGAGCCACCATGCTGGTGTTACTCGGGGTCGTTCTAGGAATCGCAGTCGACTCTGATTGGCTGTTCCGGCTCATACCGTTGGGCGTTGGAATCGCCTTCGGTGCGTCGCTGGGCCGCCGACAAGGCGTGGTCGGGTAACCGCCCTCGCCACTGCACCGAGCGGCAGCGCTGGCGCGCACCCCTCTCAGGAGGGGCCGCGCACCATTCTCAGGTAGGGCACCGCGGCGGCCAGTCCAACAACGGGCAGGAACATCGCCACGAGGAGGAGCGGAACCCAGAATCTCCGAGGCTGTTCCATTCGATCCCACGCATCCGCTGGCTGGCGCAGGGCGTCTACGAAGGCCAGGACTGGGATGCCGATCACCACGGTGAGTGCGAGAGCCTGTGCCACTGTCCTTGTGGTGCCGTCGGTGGCAATCGCAACTAGCGCAAGCGCAGCGCATGCGAGCCACACGAGCGAAGTCTGGAGTGTGGGCATTCGCACGCGAACCTCCTATGGGCACCCTCCATCGAGAGCACGAGCGAATTTTGCCCGCTGCGGGAGCTGCCCACCAGCGATGCCACGCCGATCGGCAGATCGGTACGCGCTGCATCGCCTGTGGTTGGCCTGGCGCTCGGACACCGAACGGCACATTGGGACTGGCGCATCACGAGGCCACGCGGCAGCATCCGAGCGTGAGCGAACGGGCGCCAGAGATGACAATACTTGCGAAAGCGGTCCTCCCGCCGCTCGCTGCGATAGCTGGACTGGCCTTCGGGTTCGGAATATTGGGGTCAGCGCTGTTGACGAACATCCATGTCGATGGTCACTCGGATGCGACCACGATGAGCACTCTGCTCGCGGCGCTTCCCTTCACTGCGACCTTCTTCGCGCCGGGATTCGTCGTGGTGCTCGCCGCCCGTCTGGTGGGAGCAGAGCTCGCACAGAGAACCTTCGGTGTCACCGCGGTCGTAGTGATGGCGTTCCTGACGGGCGGGTACGCGCTCGTCACGATCATCGCAGTCCTCACCCTGTGGGCGGGTTCCCGTCTCATCCGTTCACGCAGTCTCTCCTGGCCACCACTCGACATCGCAACGATCCTGACAGGGCCCGCGATGTTCTGGTTCTTCGCCTACGCGGAAGCAAACCGTTAACGGGATCGATCCGGCAGCTCTGTACTCACTGCCTCGCTACTGTTCGATGCGATGGGTAGCCCAGGAAGACGGAAGGGACGCCGCACGCGATCCGACCGGGTTCGGTACAGCCCAGGGTCTCCCTCCCTGGGACCGGGCTCCACCTACGACCCGCCGTGGAAGTCGATACCCGAAGGACGCGGTCTACCTCGGACACCGATCTTCAAGGCGATGCTGCCGATTCTCGCCTTGGCGGCAGCACTCGTCCTGCTGGTCGTGCTGGTCGGTGCAACCGTCAGCTACCTCATTGGATAGACGCCGAGCGGCAGATCTGCGACCCCCAAACGCGATGGGCTGACAACCGCACCCGAGCGGATCACCTGGCGTCCAACTCGTTTCGGATTCGATCGGCGACCAAGTCGACGTACTGAACGACGAAGAGCTCCGTCGACCCATCCACCAGATCGAGTCGTAGGCGTCGCACCGCCCCACCTGAGAACGGTCCGCCCCGGAAGGATCGACCGGCCACTCCGACCGCCCGGATGTTCCTCAGGTGGCAGCTCCACTGAGCTCGAAGGAACATTCGGTCAAGGGCGTTCGGCCGAAAGACGAGGCGATCACTCGACCTGGACAGGCGGCCTCCCACCGAGAGCCATCCGCGGTGTTGCCTGTTCGCTGGAATCGACCAAGACGGGTCCTCGCGCGACTGACTCACCAGCACACTCTGGCCGATTAAAGGCTCCCGTCGCCGATCAGGCGCACTTGGCGCAGATGATCGCGCCTCGCTGCCCGCCGATGAGGCGTGGCTGGGCACCGCCTCGCCACTGCCCCCTAGCGGCAGTTCGGCGCTCAGCCCCCACCGCTTGTCGCTGCCCAAACCCCCAACGCCGCGGCCAAGGTTATTGAGGCTGCGATCGGCACCCACTTGAGGCGGGACGGGTGGTCCCGCCAGGTCGGGAAGCGCCCCCACGTGACTCCAGTGATCAAGACGCCGATGACCACGGCCACCGCTAGCCGGGCGAAACGACTGCCCTCATCCGTGCCTGCGGCTAGCAGCAGAGCGCCGCTCGCCGCCCACATTCCAGCCGCAGCAGCCCGAGGATCCACCGGCGCATAGTGCCCGCTCGTCGCTCACCGTGCACGCACCCCTAGCGGCAGTTCGGCGCTCGATGGGCGACGTGGGTACGTTCGGCGAGATGCAAGGATTGGATCGACGCCAGGAGCTGAGCGTGCGTGCGCTGGTCGCTGTGCTCGCCACCGATGCCCTGTACAACATCACGCCGAACAAGTGGATGGACGCGGATCTGGGGCACCTGCAGGTGCCCCGCCAACTCCGTTACGTGTTCGCATCCGCGAAGGCGACCGCCGCCGCTGGCCTCATGCTTCGACATCGCAGCCCGCACCTCGCGAGGGTTGCTGCCAGCGGGCTCGTCATCTACTTCGTCCTCGCGATTGGAGCCCATGTGCGGATCCGGGACGAGGCGCGGCGGTACGGGTTCGCAGTGGCAATGCTCGGCTGGGCGGGGGTAACCCTCCGTCGGCTCTCGTCAGCCGCTGAGGTTGAGCCCTCCAGATCACTCGTCCGCAAACCGAGCTGAGGCCCCCGCCCGACCGTGCCTATCGGCAGCTCGGGCGCGGTCGCGGTGGAAGAATGAGCGCCATGAACCATCGGCAGCGCGTGGTCCTCGTCGTGGCACTCGGAGCCGCGGCCTCGATCGCTGCGGTTCTCGTGAACCGGCTGCTCAACGATGGCGACGGAGGTTGGTTTGCCTACGCGCCGAACACTGGAGCCGTGTTCGCGCCCGATCGAACTTCGGCGATTTGGCGCGAGGCACTCGTCTGGTTCACAGCCACCGCCGTCTGGGCTGGGGTGTCACTGTTGTTGCTCCGGTCGTCGGGCGGATCCGAAGACTGACACCGACCGGCAGATCGGTACTCCCGCTCGGAGCGACCTCGGCGAGCGTCGACAGCACCCAGAACGGCCCTTCCTTACGACCACCGCAAGTCCTGGGGGAGGACCGCCTGCCCGACCAGGCTCCCGTCGCCTCATGCAGGTGTCAGGTACGCGTCCTCAGCCCATGCGGAGCACTCCGTGGTATCGACCGACCACGGCCCAATCGTCCCGTGCAGCAGACCGTCCAATACGAAGTCTGCATTTGCGACAGCCCAAGCAGATCGCGAGTTCTCGCTAACGCAGGCACCGCGGGCGAGACTGCCGCCGACCAGAAATGTGCTCACATCGATGTCACCAAGCCCCGGCACCACGCCGGTCAATCGAACCCCACTGTCCCAGTTTGGGTGGACTTCTGCTGTCCCGCGGTACTCCTCACAGGTCAACGGGTTGGAGCACACGCGAACTGTCAACTCAGAAACGGCACCGTCGGCTACGAACCTGATGCTGGCGAAACCCGAGCTATCTGGCGACGACACCGCGACGGATGCGACGAAGACGCTGTCGTGGGCTCCAACCGGCGCCGCCGTCGCAGGTACGGCTGCGGTCAGGCCGATGACGGCAACGCACAGAGCCACGAGGCGAATTGTCAGGGTGGGCACTTTGGGTGGGTTCGCCCCTTGGAACGGGATGTCCTCTATTTGCCCCCCGCCCGTGACTGAGCCGCACCTACCGCCGGTGCCGAAGCGTCGCCCGTTGGTGATTGCCCATCCGCTGGCGGGGCGCACCGAGTGCCCGCTCTGTGCTCGCGATGCCACCGGCCTCGCCGCGACAGAACGACGCGGTCCCGCGTCCCCGGAGGTCGACCGTCCGGGTGTCCGCGCGAAGCGCCGATAGCGGGTGGTCAGTCAGCGAAGAGCGGCCGCGTTCTTGTGCGCGCGTTCTGTTGCGCGTCGTGGAACCAGAGCCGTCGTTCGGGTCGGGCGTAAGCCCCGCTGGAGACGCTCACAGAGTGGGGCGGCGGCGCCTACGGCATCAGGATGGATACCAGGCGCCGGTAACCCTGAGCCTCCCCATCAACTCGTGCGGACGTTGTGTTGGGGAACAGGGCAGCAGTGGTGACCCGGAAGATGATCGCGCGGGCGACATCAGCGAGCCTTTCCCGCGACTCGCCAAGGAACTGCTCCGCGAACGAGGGGCTCGCGCCGTTCCATGCCACCGCGTCGGCCACGAGGATGGCCTCCGCGTACTGAGCTGTCCGGCACTGCGGCGACACGTCGATGATGGCTGGTGGCAGTCGCGGGTCGTCGGCGAACAGGACGTTGCCCGCGAGATCCGAATGGATCACCTGGAACCGCGGCGACACGGGCGAGCTGGCCAAGTCGACCACGCCGTCAACCATCTCCGCAGCAGCGCGCGGTAGCGACGGCATTGCCTCCTCCGCCCACGCCACTCGCGTCGCTCGTGACCACGGGTCGCTCCTGTCCCGCATGAAAGCGGGCCACTCCGGCGCCAACTCGAGGGCTGCGCCGTGAAACGCTCTTGCTGCCGCCAGCGCCTCGTCCCACCTGTCGCTGCGGTGTTCGCCGTCGAGCCACTCCGTCGCCGCCCACCCCTCGCACACGTACTCGCCGGCGGTAGTCCGAAGGTGCTTCGCAACCCGGACGTGGTCGCTGTGATCGAGAGACTCGACCAACGCGCCCACCCAGGCGACTTCTGCCTCCGGACCGGCTGGCTTCAAGACGATGCTTCCCGCGCGCCACGACGTTCCTTCGCCTCCCGCGAGGGACACGACGCGCGAGGGGTCGCCTCCGAACGATCGGATCACCTCGGCTGAAGGCGCGTTCCCCATGTGAACAGGATGGTCGCTTTACGGCACGGCGTCCCGGCGAAACCCTTACGCGACACGAGTCGGCCTGCGCCGGGTGCCACGCCGTAGCCGTCGATCGGTTCGCATGCATCTCTCGAGTCGACGATCTCGACTAGCCGCTGCCCTGAGCGGCCGTCGTGGGTGTTGGTCAGTATCCGGCGATCGAGCGGAGTGCGCGCACGGCGTCGTCCATGGTGCCGCCTACGCGAAGTACTTCGTCGTGGAACCGCTGTGCCGCGTCCCTGACCGCTCGGCTCCTGGCCGCCGCTGGGACGACCACGTTTCCGACGATGGTGCCGCGGCGTCCGTGGGTTTCTATGAGCCCCGCGACCTCAAGTTCTCGATAGGCGCGAGCGACGGTGTTGGGCGCGAGAGACAGGTCTGAAGCGAGTTGTCGGACGGTCGGTAGGCGTGTGCCGGCCGGAACTGCGCCGCTTGCGATGAGGCGTTCGAGTTGCTCGCGCACCTGCTCGAAGGGAGGGACGGGCGAGGTGCTGTTCAGCTCGATCGCGATCACAGCACCGAACGCGCGTGGCGCACGCTCCACTTCACGTCGCGGGCGAGAGTCCACCAGAGCGCCATGCCGAAGTACGACACGAAGCCAAGCAGCACGCTCAGCGCTGCGAGGACTCCTCGCGCGTCGCCGAAGCTGATGGTCGTGAGGCCTGCGGTTGCCAGTGCAACGGCGGCGCCGACTACTCGAAACGAGCCGTCGGACCTTAGAGCGTCGTCGACGTCTCGCATGGCCCCGTCGGTCGCGATCGCAGGTCGCTCAACGATGGCTCGGACGCCGAAGTGGACGCTCGCCGCTGCGACGGCGGAAGCGCCGACACCGATCCACGCCTCTCGCCACCTCCACCAGTCGAGTGCAGTCGCGAGCACGGCGAGGATCACCGTCGACGCGCCCGTCGCGTAGACACCCGTTACGAATCGTTGATCGACGAAGTCGCGGCTCCGGCGCAACACAAGCGATGCCCGGCGGACGCGAGGATGCTGGACGACGAAGACCTCGGCCACGAGCGCGCCCAGTGTGGCGCCGAAGAGCCACGCGTAGCCCACCAGCGGGTTCGCGAAGGATGCCGAACGCGATGGATCGATGAGGTTCATGTACGCCGGCAACCCCGCGACAATGACGCCGACAGCAACACAGGCGGCTCGCACGCGGCGCCCCCGGACCAACCGTTCCACGACGAACGGCTTCTCCTCGAAGGGTACTTCGACATCGAAGCGCTCTTGCCACAGCGAAACGAACGCGCTGTCAACGCCACGCCACCCCCGCCAGCACACCAGCCCGGCGACCAACACCGGAACCAGGGCCATCATCAAGTCGCCGCTCACACCCACTTTGTATCACATGAGCATTACAAACTGTCGCGAGCTGCTCCGAGCGGATGAGCACTCGTCTGCGACGTACATACGTAATCGGCGTTCGGGGCGATGGCGGCAGCGAGCAGAACGCCACCGGGATGCGCCGTTGTCCAGCAGCTTCGTCGGGTCGGTAGTCGTCCTATTGAGCGGCTGATCGGTCCGGATGACTCCGTAAGATCCGGCGGTGTCGCTGTTGGACGTTCATCCGATCGTTCTCATCACTGGGATCTCAGCGTCCGGCAAGTCGACGGTTGCCGAGCTGTTGGCGCAACGCTTCGAACGGGGCGTGCACGTCAAGGGGGACATCTTCCGCCGGATGGTCGTCGCTGGTCGCCACGAGATGACGGCCGCACCGACCGAGGAAGCATGGCGACAGTTGCGGCTCCGGTACCGGCTCGGCGCACAGACTGCCAACGCCTACCACGAGGCCGGGTTCGCCGTAGTGGTCCAGGATGTCGTCCTCGGCGAGGCGTTGACCGAGTACGTCGCACTGCTTCGCGGGCGACCTCTTGTGGTCGTCGCGCTGATGCCAAGATCTGACGTAGTGGCCGAACGAGAAGCCGAGCGATCCAAGGTCGCCTATCGGGGCTCCTTCGATGGCATTGAGGACCTTGATCGATCGCTGCGGAACGACACCCCGCGGTTGGGCATGTGGCTCGATTCTTCGGACCTGACCCCATCCGAGACCGTCGACGCCATCATCCAGGACGGACTCGATCAAGGCGTGATCAGCTGACTGCACTCGCGTAAGCGCCGCTATGCAGCGGCTGTGGGCCCTGCCGATCTGGTGATCGGTGCGCGCGATAGGTGGCGACTCCCGGCAAGTCCCTGTTCCCAAGGCAGAGGGTTGGGCGAGGATTGTAGGGTGGCGGTCCCTGCCGATCAGCGTGTGAGAATTCGTCCCTGGGGTGTCGAGGATGCCCCCGCGTTGGCCGTTCTGTTCCACGACCCGCTCGTCTACCGGTTCACGCCGATCCAGCCACCGTTCGATGAGGCAGCTGCTCGCCGCCGCATCGACGTCGGTGCCCGCGGCGAGCTCGCCGAGCGGCTGTGCTTCCGTGCCATCGTCGTCGACGGGGTGCCTGCCGGCGAGGTCGCCGCCTACCGTCGAGACAACGACGACGTTCCCGTAGAGGCCGGCATCTCGTTCGTCGTTGGTGCAGCGTTCCGCGGCACGGGCGTTGCGCGTCGAGCTGTCTCGTTGATGATCGAGGAGCTGTCGCGCATGTGGTCGGGTGCCCGCCTGGTTGCCGACATCGCGACAGACAACGAGCCGAGCCATGCAGTCGCCCGCTCGCTCGGGTTCACTCCCGATCTCATCGCCACGCCTAGTCTCCGCCGTGGCAAGGACTACGAGACGATCCCTTGGGTGCTCACAATCTGAACGACCGACGGCGAACGCGTCCTCGGACCCGAGCGATGCCGCGGTCGCCGGACCCTGACCCTCGCATGGTCGCGGTACTGGCACCCGCGGGGCTTGCACGGCAGCATCTTCCGGTGGCTGCCGTCTCGTTCCGCCCGATGGTCGAAGTGGACCTTCCTCTGGTCGCAGCATGGCTACGTGAGGAGCACGTCCAGCGCTGGTGGAAGGATCCGACTGCCCCTGAAAACGTCGAAGTGAAGTACCTCCCGCGCATCCAGGGCCTCGAACCCACCGAGATGCGGATCATCCTGTGGGAAGGACGCGAGGTCGGGATGATCCAGCGCTACCTCATGGACGACCACCCTGACTGGGAACGCTCGCTCGCTCCATCTGGTGTCACCTTCTACGCGGCGGCCGGCATCGACTACGTGATCGGTGTGCCCAACCTGGTTGGCCAAGGAGTCGGCTCCGCTGCCGTCAGTGCCTTCAGTGCCGATGTCTTCGCTCGCTACCCGGGTGTCGGACAGATCGTCGTCACCCCGCAAGCGGCGAATCGTGCCTCCTGTCGCGTCCTCGAGAAGGCCGGGTACAGGCTGGAGTGGACAGGGATGCTCGACTCGAGCGACCCCGCTGACTCGGGTCCCGCCGCGGTCTACGTCTTGCGGCGCCCGCGCGCCGACGGCTGACACAGACCCGGTACCGGATGGCGCTCGCGACGCGCCAATCGGTGTGAGCCTGCTCGTCGGCGTAACCGAGATTCGGTGCGCAAGTTCGGAGCCGCGCGAGGATGACCACATGCCGCCAAAGTTCCCGTTTGTAGACGAGTCGAAGTTCATCAAGACTTTGGTCGAGTTTCGGTCGGGCACGCCATCGATGACGATGTGGTCGACACAGCTGACGATCACGGCAGAGGCCGTGATCTTGGAGTCCGAGATCGATGGCAAGGTCCAGCCGGGCAATGAGTTTCGTCGGTCGAAAATCAGCAAGCTGACTGTCGACTTCGAGGCGAGCCCAGACCACGAGTAGCGCCAGGCGCGCCGTTCTCCGACGGCTGTGGGCTCTGCCGATCTGGTGATCGGTGTGGTCGATAGGTGGCGACTCTCGACAAGTCGAGTAGGAGCGGCACGCGACGCGATCAACCGGCCTTAGGAAGGGCGGTTCTCAGCCGACTCGCGCCTCGGTCACCTCACCGCAGAAGATCGTGACAGGCTGCTCGAATGGTGAGTAACTCAGCTCCGAGTCGCCGCACCGTCGAAGGCCGTTCGCTTCCACTTCGGGGGGCTGTGCACGAACCAAGCGACCCGACCGGCGCTTCGATCATCGTTGTTGGCGGCTCCGGCGGCGGGCTCACCACGCAGGACGCTCTCGCGGCTGAGTTCGCGAAAGCGGGCATCACTGCCCTCGCGCTCGCCTACTTCAAGTTCGACGATCTTCCGGATGAACTCGCAGAGATTCCGCTTGAGTACTTCGCTATCGCTGCTGACTGGCTGGCCTCGCAGCCTGGCGTCGAGCCGGACTCGGTCACCATGCTCGGCATATCGCGTGGCAGTGAGCCGGCGTTGTTGACCGGCTGCCACTTCCCGAAGTTGATTCGAGGTGTGATCGCAACCGTCCCCGGCAATGTCACGCTCACGTCCTGGCCCCCGGGACGCCCAGCGTGGACGATGCACGGAGCAGCCCTGCCATACGTCGGCGACTTCGGGCCGGGGTCGTCGAATCCTGAAGCTGTGATCGCTGTTGAGCAGATCGAAGGGCCGCTCATGCTTGTCGGAGCTGGCGCCGACGAAGTGTGGCCATCCGCAGCCATGGCAACAGCCATCCAACGTCGCCGACACGGCCACGGCGTCGGCGTCGGCGTCGGCGAAGAAGACCAGCTGCACTTGTTCGACGACGCCAGTCACGCCCTTGGCTTCATCTCACCGACAGGGCACTTACAGGCCGTCGATCCGGACTCGCCAGACGAACGCGCAAGAGCGGTGGTTTGGCCCGAGGCGGTGCGTTTCGTGACTGCTGTGTGCGATGCCGTCCGGCCGCTCACTCGGTAGAGCCGGAGTATCAACAGCGGCGGCTACCGCCGCGCATGCGTGCCGAGCTCGCGGCACCCGGGAGTCCCGGCCATGCGAGCCGATTGGCGCGGAAGATGCGCCGATCGGTTCGGCTAGGTCACGACGATCGCGCGATGTTCGGCGCGGTCGATAGGAGCCTGTCGACGTCACGCCGGACCGTTGGGCCGTAGCGCGAGTAGTGCTTGGTAGGCCGTGGTGGAGTCGTTCGAGACGTTCAGGACGCGGACGTCGGGACGAGCCGCTCCAATGTCGTTCAGGCGATCGACCGCCTCTGCCACGCTCGCTTCGACGTTGGTATCACCAACGTCGACCTGGGGATGCGCGACCCCGACCAAGGCCAGGTCCTCGCGCCGCCGCCGGAATCGCTCGATCATCGGACCCAGCTCGTCCATCAGCATGACGTGGGAGAAGCGGGCGCCTACCGCCGTCGCCGCTAGTTCGAGGGCGTCGATGAACTCCGTTCGCCCGAGGTACTGCGGGACGATCACATCATGTCCCGCAGCCAGATGCTCCTTCACCATCGCCACCGCGAGTGATCTCGCGAGGAGCTTGGACTCATCGCGATCCTCCCAACGCCCCATTGAGACTCGCAGGGCGTCGATCTCGACCAGGAGCGTGAGCGGACGATCGTCGAGGTAGCGACGAGCAAGAGTCGACTTCCCGACGCCAGGCGGCCCGTTGAGCAAGATGAGGTAGGCCATCACGCAATCCTGCCACCGGCTCAAGTTCGGTTCGGACTCCATGAACGCTGCACCGTTCACCAGCGGGGTGGCGAGGTTGCAACTTGTGGTCATGGCTCGGGAATTGCCTGCGCCATCGACCGGCACCTAGACGGCAGGCCTACTCCCGGGTCGTACAAGAGACGGCATGCGAGCATGGACGCCGTGAGGGCACGCAGCAACGACGGTGATATCGGGCGCCTCGTTGTCATCACCGGGCTCCCCGGTAGCGGGAAGACAACCCTTGCGACTGAGCTGGCGAGGTCGATGCGCGCGGTGCGGATGTGTCCCGATGACTGGATGATGTCGTCTGGGATCGACCTCTGGAACGACGGCGTCCGTAGTCGGATCGAGCAGTTCCAGTTCGACCTCGCGCTCAACCTGCTCCGAGCTGGCGGCAACGTCGTCATCGAGTGGGGCGTTTGGGCACGTGAGGAGCGAGACGCGTTGCAAGATGCGGCGCGCTCCATTGGCGCTGCGGTCGAGCTCCGCTACGTCAGCGCTCCCATCGACGAGCTGTGGAGGCGAATCGTTGCGCGCGACCTTGAAGGGCGATGGGGTTCTCGCCCCATCACACGATCAGAACTCGAGGAGTGGTGGGAGACCTACGAACCGCCAACCGATGAAGAACTCGCCACCTACGACACGCCCTCCTGACACCCCTATGACGACGCCCCTGCCCCTCGCTTGGCGGTGGTAGACGGCGCGTGGCGACTGCGTTCAACTGTCGAGGTCACTCGTGGCTGTGAGCGAGTCACCAGCGGCGTAGGCCCCGCATCCCCAACACACGAGCCCATCGCGGAACCTGAGGACCTCGGAAACGGCGTGGTCTTGTTGGTTGCGGTAGTTAATCACCAGCGTGTCGACGGACACGCGAACGTCGTCCACGGTGAAGCGGAGATCGGGTTGCTGCGCGAGCCCGGAGCCCCAGTAGGACCGCAGCGCATCCTTGCCGTGTACTTCGCCAGTGGGTACCTGGAGGCGGTGAGCGACGTAGGGCGATTGGAACACCACGTCGTCGCTGTAATGAGCGAGGATCCGGTCGACGTCGTGGGAGTTCCAGGCCGCCTGCCACTCCTCTGCGAACTCCCACGCGAACTTGGCATCCATCTGCGGAAGGCTAGGTGGCGGCAGAGCGAAGCCTCACGCGGATACCTCGGTTTCCGATCCCTCAGGTACGCGACCAGCGCCTCGAAACACCAGGTCGGAAGCGCTCCCGAAGCGCCGTTAGGGACTCTTCGGTGGCCCACCGCGATGAGGTTCGGTGGGGGCGATATCTGGCGTCCACCGGCACCTATGGAGCGAGCCGGGGTGTGGGCAGATACTGCCCTGCGTCGACGCACACGAGGTCGTCAGCAACCGACAGGGTGTGTTCGAGAACCGGAATATGGCCCGATCCATAGATCACAAGAGCGCGGTCTCCAGGCGAGAGCTTCGCTTGGAGGTTCGCGGTGATCTTGAAGTTCCGGCGATACCAGTTCGCCACCGCCTCTGCACCGGGATAGTCGCCCTTCGTTGCGATCGGCACGATCATGTTCAGATACGGCGTCAGCGCGGCCCGCCGCGCTGCATCAGTGTTCTCCTTGCGTAGGAGTTCACCGATGGTGCTGTGCTGAAACGCTTCCTGCGCTCGAGCACCTTCCTCTTTGGCAGCCTCCATCAACTCGCTGAGCCGACGCGCGACATCCGCATCGGTCTCCGCGAGCTCGTCGATTCGAGGAACCCAGAAGTCGTCCATAACGTCGATCGCCAACAGATGGTCGAGCCCAGCGCGCCGCGCGACTGGGAAGCCCAGTTGAGCAACCTCGCTGCGACCGGCTGGCTCCCCGTCAAGGAATTGGGCGAACAGTGCGTCGAGATCCGCTTGACGCTCCGCTGGCCACTCGACGGCAACGACCGTTGGGCGGAACGACGCAAGGGTGCTCACGACCTCGCCGATCTCCTGTTGGCGGGCGTCGCTCAACACGTCATCGATCTCGGGGTTCACGAAGTCGAGTCCAGGGTTGCTCATGTGAAACGTCCCGAGAAGCAGCACCTCAGTTACGGCCATGGGTGACAGAGGCTACGGCTGCGCACCGCGCACTGCCCCGAACGCCGGCCCGGGGACGCTCCAGACGCGCCGACAGCGCGGATCTCCCGAGACTCGGAGCGGTGACATTCGGTGCGGCTGATCTGTGCGGCACCGGGGTGACAGCGGCTCCCGCCATCCGGCAATCTGATGGCGTGAGGCACGCTCGCTTCCTCGCCGCCGCGGTGGCTCTTTCGGTACTGGGGTCAGCGTGTACGGACGGTGGATCCTCGAAGACCGAGGGTCACCAGGCCGGTCAGTGTCCGGGCTCGGTGATCAGACGGGTCGACGGCGGACACCCCGTTGCTGACGCGCTGCCGAACGTTGATGGAGCAGTGGCTGATCGGACCCGTGCCGATGCCCTACTCGAGCAGGATCGGCACTTCGTGCTCGACCGCTATCACGCCGAGCGCGTCTCCCTCGCCGATGGCTTCGGACGGGCATGGACCGGGGAGAATGGGGGCGACTACCAGGTCGTGGACGTCAACGACTTCGGGATCGTCGTGACGCTTCGGTCGATGAGCGACTGTCCGACGGGCGCAGCGCTGTACGTGGCGTCCGACGGCGGACTCCCGCTGTTCTTCTTCGCCAGCAGTTAGCGCCCGGGGACGTCCCCGAACGGCGTGCCTGCCGGCCGGTGTGACCGTGTGTCGTATCGTTCGACATGGCCGAGCGCTCCGACTCGAACCGTGAGATGTCGAACCCGTGGCTGGCTGGGCCTGCGCCAACCGACCGTCTCGATCGGGAAGCCCTTGAGGAGCGAATTCTCAACCTCCTCTCCACGCAGAACATGTGCGTGCTTGCGACCGCTGGTGAAGACGGTCCGCTCGCCACACCCGTTCGGTACTTCCACTTTGGGTTCACCATCATCTTCACCGCCCAAGCTGACTCACCCAAGATGCGCAACATCCGCGTTGATCCGCGAGTGTCGGTCGGCGTGTTCGCTCCGCTGGTGGGGCAGGCGAGCAGTCGTGGAGCTCAACTATTCGGCACAGCAGCGGTGCTGTGGTCGGGCGATCCCGCCTTTCACCAGCTCATGAGCGTCTACCGCTGGCAGTCGGATGCCGTGGAACGCGGCAGGAGCCTCGACCACGCTCCAACTGGGCCCTTGGTCGCCGTTGAGGCCGACCAAATCGTCTACACGGATCACTGGCTGCGCCGAACCGGCCATGCGCCTCGCCAGTTCTGGAGTCCCTAGCGCGCCTATCCACCAATCGCGCCGCACCTCGGGCCACACCTACGCGAGCCGAACGCCGCCGAAGATGCACCGTTACCCGGCGCCGTGAGCCGCTGGCACTATGTCCTCATGACGACGCCCGACACCCGTGTGCTTGGAGGCATCGAGGACGATGTCGCGGAGGCGCTCAGCGTCCTCCTCCCGCAGGTTTCCAGCAGAGGCGCAGGTTTGACCCGCGGTCGAATCGAGTCGGTGCTGCAGAACCCCGCCACGCGGGTCATCGTCGCGTCGATGGACGATCGCATTGTCGGGATGGCGCTGCTCTGCATCTGCACCACTCTCACCGGGCAGTTCGGGATGGTTGAAGAAGTGGCTGTGGACAGGTCCGCCCGAGGAAACCACGTAGGCGTCCACCTCATGGTCAGGCTCTTGGAAGTCGCCGACCAGCTTCACCTCGACTTCGTCGAGTTGACCTCGCGGTCGTCTCGGGAGGTTGCCAATGGGCTATATCGGTCGCTGGGCTTCGAGCTTCGCGAGACGAACGTGTATCGCCACCGCTTGGACACCCTTCCGCGACGACGCTGAGTACGCGCCGATCTCTTGTGGTCTCGACCGGGCTGGGGACGCGATTAGGTGGCAGGTGATAGGTGCGTCCCCACCGTCACTTGTGGGGCAGCCGCGGAGACCGCTATCCACGCCCGCAGATCGCCGGGTCAGCGCAACTCGGGTTCAAGGGCGGCGGCGACCTGGCGGTAGCGGTTGACCGGGATGAGGTGGGAGCCGTCGAACACGTTCGAATCGCGAAGGTTGAGGACGAGCTCAACAGCGAGATCGACGCCGGCATTGGGGTCGGCCTCGAGTCGGTCGAGGATATGGCGCGGAACCTCGAGCTGCGGGACCTCGGCACTGATCTTGCGGGCCATCGTGGCGGACGGCAGCGCCATCACCCCGGCGAAGACCGCACCGTCGAACTCGATGCCGGCCCGCCAAGTCGCCATCGCGTCGAGGTCATAGGAGACCTGCAGGTACCAGGCATCGGCATCGTGCTTCCATCTCGGGACGGCGCCGAGGCCACAGGAGACACCGATGCGGATGGGCATCTCCTGCTCCCGGGCGAAGTCGCGTGCCATGTCGATCATGGATCGCACCGTGAGGTCGTCGGATCGTCGACCTGTCTCGGGTCGATCGCCATACACAAAGAGAAACTCCCCGACGCCATAGGCCGCCGCGGTGAGTAGGTCGCGCCGGAAGCCGAGCAGGTTGCGGTCCCGGGCGTTGATACACGCGACGGCGTCGCACCCCATCTGCGCGACCTCGTGAGCCACGGCGACGCTCGACACAGTCGCACGACCAATGTGGTTATCCGGGATCAAGAAGCGGGTCGCGATCGTGCTGAGGACCCCGATCTGGTGGCGGACCCGCGTCAGGTCGGGCCGAGTCGCCGGTTCGATCTCGCACACCACCTCGAACGCACCCATCACGAGATACTACGACTGCATCGATCGGGGCCGGTCCTTGACCCTTATCGCCGGCTGGGGGATGCCGTCACGAGGGCAGAACGGTCCCCGAACGTCGGTCCGAGGCGCCCTCGACCGCCCGCTCCCGAAGCACCGTCATGCGTTCCAGCGGCCTTGCTCGTCGGCCGCGTTCGGTGCACGCGTTAGGGACCGCGCAACGGGTGCGAACGAGTTGGAAGTTCGCCGCTCCAGGCGCCCCCGAGTTCTCGCGGGAGGGACCTGACGTCTTGGGACGCGGCGTTTCGCGCGATACTGGCCGCTGCGACTGGCGGCACTTGCGTGGAGCACCACGGGGGAGCCTCTGATCGGGGGCCGGCCGCCTGGGCCCCCGTAACGGAGGTCCACCATGTCATCCTTCTCGGCCGTCGACGCTGCAGTTGAGCCGCTCCGGCTGATCGAGCTCCTCGACGAGTCTGCTGTCGGTCTCGCCGCAATGAAGCACTACATGGCGGTGACCCACTCGCTCCGACAGGCATCGGCGCCGGTGCTCGATCTTGGGTGCGGTGCCGGGCATGACCTGACGGTGCTCGCCAGTCTCGGAGTTGCGTGCGTCGGTGTCGATCCCAGTTCGGTGATGGTCGACGCTGCGTCAACACGGTGCGGGTCGCCGCTGGCACGAGCGTGCGGAGAGCGGCTGCGCTTCGCTGACGGGTCCTTCGCTGGCTGCTGGATCGAGCGAGTGCTGATGCACGTCGCCGATCCAGCCGCAGTGATCATGGAGGTGGTGCGTTGCGTACAGCCGAGGGGGTTGCTGACGATCTTCGAACCTGACTGGTCCAGCCTTGCCGTCAACGGCTCGCCGGTCCCGACCGAGTGGGTGAGGATCGCCAGGCATCCGGCTATCGGCTCCTTGGTCGGTGGCCTGCTCGCAGCCGCCGACTGCTTGATCCTCGACCGCGTCGAGGAGCGCTCTTGGTGGACGTTCGAGGACTTTGACCGGATCACGAATCTCCAACAGTCCCTCGACCGGGCCGTAGTGGCAGGGAAAGCCTCTGCAGGCGAGGTCCAAGAGTGGCTCTCCGAACAGCACCGACGCGCCGCCGACGACGACTTCCGAGCTGAGATCACGAAGATCCTCTGGGTCGCCACTACGCCGGCCTGATCCACCACGAAACCTCGCCCAACGCGTGCCTGCGGCACTCGCTATGTGCTGTTCGGTTCGCTCGTGGGGGGGCTGGAGGTGGATCCGCGTGCGGCTGGTCGGTGCGGCCCTTGACGCCGTCAGCGTGTGAGGTCGGCAAGTTCGGCTTGGACGGTCTCGGGGTCGAGCCAGGTGCCGCTATCGCCGGTGTAGTCCTGGGCGACGAAGAGTGGCTGGTTGAACCAGGCTCGAAGCGTTGATGCCTCGGTCAGGCGTTGCCTGATTGTTTGACCTGCCTCGGTGATGTCGAAGGTCGAGGTGCTGAGGGTGGGGTCGATGGCGGGGAAGATCCCGAGAGCGAATTGCTCGATCGAGAACACGAGGGTGGTGTCGAGACCGAACGGTGAGGGCGCGTCGGTGGCTCGTTCGAGGGCTCGGACGGCGATCACGGTGACCGATCCCTCGTCGGCAAGGCCAGCGGCGGCCACAAGCGCTGCGGGGTTCAGTTGTTCGAGGGATGGCTGGTCGACTACGAGGATGACGTCGAGTCCGGCTGCTGCGAGTCCGGCGGAGAGGCGGGCTGCAGCGTCGAACGCGTGGGCGGTCTCGTCAGGGGTGGCGGTCAGGATGGCGGCGCTGGGTCCGGGCATGCCTTCCTCGGTGACGATGCATCCGAGGTCCGCTTGTGAGCCGATGGCGGCCCCGGCGCGGCCGACGGCCACGCAAGCGACGTCGCGTTCGGTGCGGCCGATTCGGTAGGCAAGTTCGAGGGCGACCACGAGGTGGCCGGTACCTGCTGGTCCGACCATCTCGATGGTGCCGCCGCGGCGGATCGGGGCCATCGCGTCGATCACTTTGAGTCCAGTCACGGTGGGTTCTTGTCCCGCTGCCCTCAGGGGGTCGGCTAGCGGGATGGTGATGCTCGCGTCGTGGACGGCGTTGAGGTAGCTGCGGTAGTCGGTCATGGTGTGCTCCTTGGGATTCAGGTGTTCGACATGGGGGCGGAACCGACGTCGGGCGTCGTGGAGACGCTTTCGGATCGTTCCATTGGTGACGCCGAGCAGGTCGGCGAGCTCGTCATTCGTCCAGCCAGCCAGGTAGCGGAGTTCAAGCAGTCGGCGGTCCTGGTCGCTCACCGCGCCAAGCGCAACCCGTATGACCGCCGCAACGTCGCGGCGCTCGACCTGGTCGGCCGGGTCGGCCTCGTGGCCGTCGACCCCGTCAACGATGTCGAGTGAGACCTCGCCGCCGTGACCGCGCAGTCGGCTGGCCTGTTTGCGGACGATCAGCCGCAGCAAGGATGGGAACGCCTCTGGTGTTCGTAGGTCGGGCAGGGACCGCAAGGCGGCGATCAGGCTCTCCTGGACAACGTCGTCAACTCGATCGACCTCGATCAGCCGACTCGCAGTAGCTCGCAGCAGCGGCGTGAAGCGGGTAAGCACCGACGCCTGCGCGTGCTCGTCACCAGCACGAGCCGCCTCGACCACTTCAATCCAGTCCGGCGGCTCCTGCACACCCATAGAGTCCCAGGAACGCTCCTCCCGTTACCCGCCGACGACACTCTCCGCCGAGTAGGCGCCGAGCGGTTGTCCCGCCGGCCGGGACCCGTCAGGGCGATCGCGCGGCCGAGCTGCTTATGACGATTCTGGCGATCAAACCTTGCGGCGGTATCCGATGAGGGTCTGGATGACGAAGGCGCGAATCTCATCGACGGACACCCCGGCCTCGGTCAGGATCTCCTCGGCGTAGCCGCCGACGCCGGTCATCATCGACAACAGCAGGTGCTCCGTGCCGACGTAGTTGTGACCGAGCTCGCGAGCGATCCTGGTCCCGTTCTCGATGGCAACCCAGGCCCTTGGGGTAAACCCGCCTAGACCCTGATGCCCGCGCTCGACCCGCTTGTCGATCGCTGCGATCACCCCGTCTCGTGTGACTCCACTTGCGTCGAGCGCCTTGGCCGCGACGCCGTCAGGTTCGCCCCACATGCCCGCAAGCAGGTGCT
>JBQTKH010000027.1:0-21510 GCA_052386335.1 Microthrixaceae bacterium | reverse complement strand
GGAACGTGACGCTGCCGTCGCCGTGGAAGAGGTAGTTGCCGGGGTGCGGGTCGGCGTTGAACTCGCCGAAGTCGTAGAGCGAGCCGAACACGAAGCGGTGGATGGCCTCGCCCCAGGTGCTCTTGAGGTCCTGGGGCTGGTCGAGCGCGGCGGTCCAGCGGAGCCCGTCGTGGTGGTCCATCACCAGGACCCGCTCGGTCGAGAGGTCTGAGACGACCTGGGGGATGCGGATGAACGGATGGCCGTCGTAGTGGGACCCGAACGCGCACTGGTTGGCCGCCTCGATCCGGTAGTCGAGCTCCTCGGTGATCCGTTCGGTGACCTCCTCGACGATGGCCGTGGGATCGGCGGTGACCCGGATCGGCGAGAGCTTCGCGGCCATGCTGGCGAAGGAGGCGAGGAGCTCGGTGTTCTGGAGATCGGCCCTGATCGCGTCGCCGACGCCCGGGTACTGGACCTTGACCACGACCTTCCGACCCTCAGGGAGGTGGGCGGCGTGGACCTGGCCGATGGAGGCGGCGGCCATCGGGCGCTCATCGATCCACGCGAACACTTCCCCGACGGGGCGCTTGAGCTCGCGCTCGATGACAAGTCGCACGGTGTCGAACGGCATCGGCGGGGCGTCGGCCTGCAGGGCGCCGATGATCTGCTGGTAGACCGCCCGGTGCTGTTCGGGGATGGCGCCGGCGTCGAGGAAGGACAGGAGCTGGCCGACCTTCATGGCCACGCCCTTCATGTCGCCGAGCACTGCGACGTAGCGCTCTGCCTCGCGGGTGAAGCGGTCGAGCTTCCGTTGCTCGTCGCGGGTCAGCTTCCCGCCGACGCGCCCGATGCCCTGACGCACGGCGAGACGGGCGAGGGGCAGCCCACGCGCCAGTCGTCCTCGCCGGATGCCGTCGTCCGCCACGCCGCGAGTCTGCTCTGCTCCGTCGCCAGTCGCGAACTTCGCACCGAGGATCGCCACAACGGATTCGGACCCAACGCCTCGATCCACAGAACGCGCTTCGCTCAAGAATCGCAGGCGTGCGCGACCCGAGAGGGGCGCCTAACGGCGCTTCGCCAGCGCCCCGGCTGCACGTTCTGTCCGGGGTCTCAAACGCAGAACGCCGATCCGGCGTCACAGTCGGCAGCAAGACGGCGAGGACGAGCAGCTGGCTGTCGATCCCAACGGCTACTGGTTCGGAAGAAGCTCGGCTCTGAAGCCCGAGAGCCAGGTTCCTGAGCGCCACAACAAGAGGATGCCAACAGCCGCCATGGCTACGAAGAACACTGCGAGACCGACGTGGATCCACCGACCGCCGCGCAGTGAGAGCCATGCCGTGCCGCCTGCTCCCGCAACGGCTGCGACGGCGAGCGTGTAGCCGGCGAAGGCGCGCGTAGGAGACTCCCAAGTCCACTGCCAGTTGGATCGCGTCGTCAGTGGATACGCGCCTCCGATTACAACGAGAACGAGGCACACCAGGCCGAGGACTGTCGCAGCCGCAGCGGGAAGAGTCAGGTGGACGCGCACGTCGACATTGTTCCTCGGAAAGCGCCCGACCCTGTAGTCGGCACGGTCGCACAGCCGTACGTATCGACGGGTCCGGTACGCCGGTAAGGAAACAGAACGGGCGCCCGATAACGCGCCGGTGGCAGTCGCCGACATGCGGACCGATCTTACGCATCTCCGGCGGTGATGGCTGCGCCTGTTGCGCAGCGGACTCGGGCGCGCGATCGGCATTTACGGACTCGCCGTGAGGTCTCGGCGATACCGGATCTCGAACAGCGTCTGCGGCCCGAGGTCCACCGTCTTGCGCCCACCGTCCGTCCTCCAACCGAGGGCTTCGTAGAACCCGCGGCCTCGCTCGTTGTCCTCCAAGACCCACAACGTCGCGGTCAAGAAGCCGTCCCCGCGCAGGTCCGCGAGGACGCTCTCGAGCAGCACTCGCCCGCCGCCCCTCCGCCATCGGGTCGGGTCGAGGTAGATGGTCGTCACCTCGGCAACCTCCGGCGAGGCGTCCTCGTCACGGCTCCGTCCCGCGTTCGCGAAGCCAATCGGTCCGCCCCCGTCCTCGAGCACGTACCAACCGGGCGAGTTCAACCACGCACGAAGACCGGACACGCGATCGTCGGGGTTGAGCGAGTCAAGGACCGCATCGGCAACGATCCCGCGGTACGCGACCTGCCACGAACGGACATGCACATCGGCAATGGCAATAGCGTCTTCGGGCGTTCCCGGGCGAATGAGCACGTTCCGATGATCCCATGAGGTTGCCGACAACGTGGGGCCTGGGTGGTGGACGCTGCCCGGTACCGGGTGCATAGTCCGATGGATGACGAATCTGCGCGAAACGCTCCGGGGTCTGGATGGCGTCGCCTTTGGGCGGACGGTTCCGACCAGGGGACAGCGGCGAGCGCTCGCCTCGCTCCAGTTCCTGATGGCGATCACGATGTCCGCATTCGTGGTCGCGCTCATCGTCGGGACGAGTGCGACGGTGGAAGACATGTGGCCCGGTGTACTCATCGGGCCGGCCACCGGGCTCGTGGTTGTGGGCGTCGCTGCAGCGAGGGCACGGCGTTCGGGCCACAACCAAGAAGCGCCGGCCGGCCGCCGTCGTGGCCGCTGAGCGGGCAGCCGGTCGGGAACACCAGATATCACCCCCGCCGAATGTCCTTCCCGTTCGTCACACCGGCCCAACCGAACAACGCGTAGCGAGCGCCCACAATGGGGTCGGCGACCTACCGTTGCGTTGTGTCGATCTAGGAAGGCCGTGTCATGTCCCGCGCGCAGTTGTATGACACCATCGGAGCCACCTACACCGCGACGCGGTGCACTGAGCCGCGGATCGCCGCGCAGCTCTGGTCTGCGCTCGGCGGTGCACGCACCGTGCTGAACCTTGGGGCTGGCACCGGCTCGTATGAGCCCCCCGACCGTGACGTCACCGCCGTGGAGCCGTCGGTGGTCATGCGTGCGCAGCGTCCCGCAGACGCCGCTCGCTGCGTGGCTGCCACCGCTGAGCGCCTTCCCTTCGACGATGGGTCCTTCGACGCCGCGATGGCCTTTGCCACTGTTCATCACTGGCGGGACCCGGTAGCCGGCCTGCGCGAGATGCGGCGTGTGGCTCGCCGCGTGGTGGTGTTCACTTGCGACACCACTGAGGAGAGCTGGCGTCGCCGGTTCTGGCTGACTCGTGACTATCTGCCCGAGGTCGCTGCCTCGGGCGTCGGACTCGCGACCGAGTTGGCAGAGGCGATCGGAGCCCGGGTGGAGCCGGTGCTCGTTCCGTGGGACTGTGCTGACGGCTTCTTCGAGGCCTACTGGCGCCGGCCCGAGGCGTACCTGGATGAGGACGTCCGCCGCGGAATATCGGTATGGACCAAGGTCGGGCCGGAGGCCGAGCAGCGAGCAGTACGCAACCTCCGTGATGACCTCGCATCTGGGCAGTGGGCCGAACGCAACCAGGACCTCCTCGATCTCGAATCGGCGGAGCTCGGCCTTCGCCTACTCATCGCCTGAACCCGCCACAGCTGGCTACCACTCCGCTGCGCGAAGCCAAGGGCGTTCTAGGTCCTCGACCGAACCGCACAGAACGCGCGCCCGCGAACGCCCGAGCCCGAGTCGGAGGTTCAGGTTCGCCTCATCGCGGTCACTGCGGGCGGATCGTTGCCATGCTCGCCCGAGGCCTCTGAGCTTGAACGCGGGCGCTTCCACGGCGCCGGACAGATCACCAGCACCAATCAACAGATCGTGAGCGACCCTCACACGGACGTTCGGCGCTTCCGTGGCGTCGTCGAAGTCAGAGAACGCATCGGCGTTGGCGGGATAAACACCAGGAATGTCCATCACGGGGGAGCTCGTCACCGAGACGCTCGACTATGACGGTGGCCGGCAGGTCACGGTGTACGTCCCGCCCGAGCCGGCCGAGGCAGTCGTGTATGCCGGTGACGGCCAGTGGCACATCACACGGTTGGTCGAGATCCTCGAGGCCGCGAACGCACCATCCACGATGGTCGTCGGTGTCCACGGGATGCCAGATGACGACGGGCGGCTCAAGGAGTACGTGCCAGCGTTCGACGCTCAACGGTTCGCGGCGCATGAGCAGTTCTTCGTCGAGGACGTTCGCCGATCGGTGCAGACGCGTTTCGGAGTCGCGCTGCCCGCCGAGCGCACCGCCGTGTGGGGTGCCTCCCTCGGGGGAGAACTTGCGCTCGCCGTGGGGCTCGGGCATCCCGATGTCTACGGCGCGGTCTTCTCCGCGTCCCCTGGCGCGGGATACAAGCCACCTGCGCTGCCGACTTCGCTTCCACGTGTGTACCTCGTCGCCGGCACGGAAGAACAGTTCTTCCTCGACAACGCGACCCGGTGGGCGGACGCGCTGCGCGATGCACATGCGGATGTCGTAATGGTGGAGCGGGCTGGCTCGCACGGCGGCGCATTCTGGGTAGAGGAGTTCCCGCTCATGGTCGCATGGGCGTTTGGACAAGGAACCTCGCCATGCTGATCCAGGGGTGTGCTCTCGCGGACACCCGCGTCACCGCGCGTCGAAGGCACTCGGATCGACGGGCTCTGATTCCGGTTGGGCGAACACAACGGGCGCCCGATAACGCGGAACGCCCCACGCGGAGCACCTCACCTATCGGCATAGAGAACGTCTCTCGGGCGCCGACGTTGGGATCCGTCCGATGCTGGAGGCCGTGCCAATGTCATGAATGGAGCCGTAGGCGACGGAGGTCGTCGTCTTCGGCAGCTCGCCTGGCAAGCTCCGCGAGATCGTCGCCGGCGTGGAGGATCCGTCCGGCGAGCTCGTCGGCGGCGCCGGCGATGACCTGATCGAGGAGTTGTATCGCTGGTTGTCCGTCGCCCCAGTTCTTCTCGGCTCGAGGAGCAAAGCCTGGCAGCCATCGCCGACCGTCCTCGCTCCAGGCGAGTCGCTCCGTCATGGGGGTCCGCACGAATCCGGGGTGCATCCCGATCACGGTCACGCCGGTACTCAGGAGCTCGTTGGCGAGTGTCTCGGTGAACCTGGCGACGCCGGCCTTCGCGGCGGCAAAGGCAGACAGGTTGGCCGTTCCCTGGTCACCGAGGTTCCCGTACACCGTGATGATGCGGCCTCGACCCAAGGTCAGCATCGATCTGGCGGCGGCTTGCGCGGTGAGCATGGTGCCCCGGAGGTCAACGGTCACTGCCGACCACCAGCGGTCGGGGTCGACATCGGCGACAGAGCCGAGAGCGTCGATGCTGCCCGCACACGTGATCACCATGGTTGGCGGCCCCACCGCGTCCGTGGCGTCGTCATACGCGTCTCGAACGGCCGGCGGGTCGGTGACATCGGCAGGAACGGTCCTGAGAGGGGTGTCGGCGGCCTCCTCCGCGAGCGAGTCGAGATCGGCGCTGGGTCGCGCCACCGCGACCACGGGAGTCCCGGTGCGCGCGAGGTGCAAGGCGACCATCCGGCCGATCCCGCGGCTTGCGCCGGTGACGAAGGCGACATCGGGCAGATCCCTAGACATGACGAGATCCTCGCACGGAGCACACCAGTGAGAGGCAACCATAAGAGTGGTCCGAGGCGGCCCAGTGGCCACCGCGGCCGCAGTAGTCGGCACCGATCAGCGCCTCATAATCCGAACGCTCGCCGCCCACGAGGTTGGCGCGCGCCCTCCATGGTCCAGCAAGGTGACGCCGTGCAGTCACCATGCACATACATCCGTAGGACGCACCCTGCGTGCGGTGCCACACCGCCTTGAGGAGGACTTCCGGTCCATGCTCCTAGAGGGCGTCGCCCTCGTCCGCGCTATCGCTTCGCGAGCGTCCTCGACCCGCTGTTGTGGGACAGTCCTCCTTGCCCGAAGGAAGAGTCCGAGGAAGACTCGGCACGGTGAAGAAGGGGACTTTCGGTCAGGCTCGCGTCCACGTCGATGGCGACCCTGAGTTGCTCTACGACTTGGTCTCGGACGTGACGCGCATGGGCGAGTGGAGCCCGGAGACGATCCGCTGCGGGTGGATCGACGGTGCCACCGGTCCGGCGTTGGGAGCTCGCTTCAAGGGCACGAACAAGCGCGGGATGTTCCGGTGGAGCACGAAACCCGAGGTGGTCGTGGCCTACCGCGGGCGCGAGTTCTCATTCGTAACGCACTCCACGGGTCCGTCGACGAAGTGGACGTACCGCTTCCAGCCGGCGGGAGATGGGGGGACCGATCTGGTCGAGTCGTTCGAGGCGCTCGATGACAGCTCGCCGTTGCGCGTGTTCATTTAGCGCTATCTCATGCGCATTCCCGACCGGAAGGCAGATCTCGAGGCCGGGATGCAGCGGACGCGGGAGCGGATCAAAGCTGTTGCGGAGACCTCGGAGTGACGCCGCGCGACCGCACCTCCCGAGGCTGACCATGGCCGCCCAGCAGGATACGTCTCGGGTGCCGGAGCTGCTGGTGCTCGATCTCCGTTCGTCTGACCAATGGGAGCACTGGCTCAACGAGAACCATGAGGCCGTGCCCCAGGGCGTGTGGCTACGGCTGTTCAAGAAGGGCCGGGGCGAAGCGACCCTCACCTACTCCGACGCGGTCGACGTGGCGCTTTGCTTCGGTTGGATCGACGGGCAGGGCAGGAAGCACGACGACGTATCTCGGCTGCAGCGATTCACGCCACGTCGTCCTCGGGGTGTCTGGTCGAAGGTGAACACGCAGCGGGCGGAGCGATCGATCAAGACAGGTCGGATGCGGCCGGCCGGCATGCGCGAGGTTGAGGCCGCGAAGGGCGACGGCCGGTGGCAGAGGGCTTACGACCCGCCAAGCACTGCCGTCGTCCCGGATGACTTCCTAACCGAGCTTCGCAAGAACAAGAAGGCGGCAGCGTTCTTCGCGACGCTCAACAAGCGCAACACCTACCCAGTCGCCTACAGACTCCAGACTGCGAACACCCCGGAGACGCGCGCCAAGCGCATCAGAGCGATGATCGAGATGTTCGAACGCGGGGAAAAGTTCTACGACTGACTGGACCTCTGGCGCGCCTCATTCGGCTCACTGAGCTCGTCCCCAAGCGCCGGTATGCAGCGCGCAGATCGCCCGCCCCATAACCCCGGCCGGCGCGAGCACCCTCGAGGCCCGCGCTATCGCATCGCGAGCGTCGCTGAGGCGGCGATCCGGGATGGTTGGTTCAGCTGAGCACGCCTCGCTTGTGTTCCATCGTCTTCACGAAGTCGTGTTTGCCGCTGGTGTAGCTGCGGCTGTCGTGTTCGAACCTCGTCACGAGGGAGCGCTTCAGCTCGACATAGGCAGCGGCGTCCGCAGGATCGGAGCGAAGTTGGTCGCGGAACGCGATGATCCGCTCCCAGTAGGGAGTGTGAGGTTCGGTCACGTGGAGGTGGTGCGTCCGGAGGAGCGACATCTCCGCGGGTCCCTTCCGGAACACGCGGCGGTCCGGGTCTTCGTCCTCGGACTCCGGGGTGTACACGTATCCGAGGTCGCCCAGGCGCGTGACCATCCCATCGAACCGGTCCCAGGTCGTCACCGCGACGAGGATGTAGATGATGGGCTTCGCCGGCCTCCCATGTATCGCGGTGCTGCCGACATGTTCGATCGCAACCAGGTCGTCGCGGAGAGCTTCCGTGATCTGTCCCGCCTCCTCCGCGTACATCAGCGGCCAGCGGTCCTGGTACTCGTCGAGGTGGACCCGCGCCGGCCGGTACCACTCGCCCGGATCCGCTGAGCCCTGCCGCACAGAAGCCAACCTAGTGACGTCCTCGTCTCAGTTCCCCCAATGCGAGCCGCTGAGATCCGACCCGAGCGTCCCAGGCGACCGCCGGGCGTCAAGCCTGCCTTGAGGCAACCAGAAATCCAAAGCTCAACGTGTACCCCTCACCGGGATCTCGACGGACCGATGCCGCGCGACTGACTCATCGAGGTACTCGGCCCCGACCGACGCTGCTCATGCTTCGCCTGTGACGCCGAGCGCCTTGGCCGTCGCCCGCCACGCGGCGTGCGCGCTGCGGTGCTGTGGCGCCCATCCGGTCGTCGTGCGGAACCGCTCGTTGCTCACCCGCCGCGACCGGACGAGGCCGGCGAGCCGGTCACCGAGCAGCACGCCCGCTCGCCCCGGCGCCCGCACCCATGCCCGCTTACCGACAGCATCCGCGATCGCATCCGCGTACGCACGCTTCGTCATCGGCTCGTCGTCCACGACGTTGTAAACCCCGGCGGGCGCATCGAGCGCTGCCACCACGGCCTGGGCGCCGTCATCGAGGTGGATGGAGGACACGTAACCGTCAGGGTGACCGAGCACGGGCGCGATCCGGCGGCGGGCGAGTCCGAGCAGTTGCTCGGCGCTCGTCGCAGTCGGCCCGACGAACAGGCCGAAGCGGAGGACGACGCCACCGAACGCCTCGACATTGCGCTCCGCGACGAGGTTGCCCCTACTCGAGAAGATCTCAGGCGCGACCGCCACCGACTCGTCGATCCACTCGTCGGCTCGGTCGGGATAGAGCATCGCCACGGACTCCTGCACGAAGCGGCTGATACCGGCGCGCCGCGCCGCGGCGGTGGCAGCCGCTGACCCATCGGCACGCACGCGGTTGTTCTCCCGCCACCCGCGGTGAAGGACGAATCCCACGCCATTCGGTAGGGCCGTCGCGAGATTGATGACGGCGTCGTGGCCCTCGAAGGCTCTGGCGAGGGCGTCCGCGTCGAACAGCGACGCCGCCACTGGCATGGCCCAGGCCCGCCGCAGATCCTCGGCCTTCGCGTCCGATCGGGCGAGCGCCGTGACCTCGTGTCCGGCCGCGATGAGCGCTTGCACGGTCGGCCCGCCGATCGCGCCGGTCCCTCCGAGCACGAACACCCGCATGCGCGGAGTGTAGGACCACACCAAGTCAGGAGCTTCCTTGGCCGCCGATCAGGCGCGTCGGGAAGTCCGGTCAGGTTTGGCCGGCGAGGAGACCGAACCAGAGGTACGCCACCGCGGTCGTGAAGGCGTCGTCGGTGACGGCGCTGGGTTCGAGGTGGCGTTGGTTGGCGATGCCGTCGCCGATGGCGAGGATGAGGGATGCGATATCGTGGTCTGAGAGCGGTAGCTCCAGTCCCTCGGCTTGGCGGTAGGCCGTGAGCATTGATGCGATGACGGCCCGGGCGTTTGCTTGTCGCTGAGCGAGTCGTCTCCGGACGGCGGCGTTGTGCTTGGGCTGGGCGATCAGTTCGTTCGCGGCCCGAGCGAGGCGTTGGTCGCCGACGAGCGTGTCGTACCAGGCTTGTAAGGCGGCCAGCTTCTGGTCGTCGGGAGTGTCGGTGAGCAGGGCGGCGATCTCGTCCATGGCGCGGCCTCTGTCGTCTTCGAGGAGGGTGAGCAGTGCGTCCGCCTTGTCGGTGAAGTTCGCGTAGAAGGCCCCTCGGGTGAAGCCAGCGCGTTCGGCGATGTCCTCGACCGCGGCGGCGTTGAAGCCCTGCTGTTCGAACACCTTGGCCGCACTCTGCAGCAGCTTTGACCGCGTCGCCGCCTTGGACTGGGCTCGAGAGATCCTCGGCATCTTGGTCTCTCCATTGACATACAGGGTGTGTGCAGATACATAGTGTATCCCTCATGGGGGCTGAGCTCGCGGTGTGCGTTGAGGGTCTGAGGAAGTCCTACGGCGACCTGGTCGCGGTCGACGGCGTGAGCTTCACCGTGTCCACCGGTGAGATCGTGGCGATCCTCGGCCCCAACGGGGCGGGCAAGACCTCGACCGTCGAGATCCTCGAAGGGTTCCGGTCAGCGAGCGCCGGGAACGTGAGGGTGCTCGGCTCGGACCCGCAGCAGGGCGGATCGCAGCTTCGAGCTCGAATGGGCGTGGTGTTGCAGCGCTGTGAGCCCGATCCCTACTTGACGGTCGCCGAGACCATCGAGCTCTTCCGGGCCTACTACCCCCGGCCGCGGCCGGTCGCTGAGCTCCTCGACCTGGCCGGTCTCGGTAACCAGGCCAAGCAGCGGGTGCGTGTGCTGTCAGGTGGCCAGCAACGACGGCTGGACCTCGTTCTCGCCCTGGTGGGCCGCCCCGAGCTGGTCTTCCTGGACGAACCGACAACGGGGTTCGACCCCGAGGCGCGACGGGAGGCGTGGGAAGTGATCCGTCACCTGCGTGAGCTCGGCACGACCGTCGTGCTCACCACCCACTACCTCGAAGAGGCCGAAGCGCTCGCCGATCGGTTGTTGGTCCTGGCCGGCGGCAGGATCGTGGCCCAAGGTGATCCACGGTCAATCGGCGGGCGTGGCGACGTCACCCGCATCGCCTTCGACCTGCCCGCCCGCGACCTCGGCGGGTGCCCGCTCCCGTTGAACAGCTCGGGAGGGTGCTGCACCGTCGAGGTCGGCGAGCCCGTTGAGGCGCTGTCGCAGCTGACAGCTTGGGCCATGGCCACGGGAATCGAGCTGTCGAACCTGACCGTCGGGCCACCAACCCTCGAAGAGGTCTACCTGGAGCTGATCGCGTGACCCGCGGCGCACGACTCATCGTCCATCAGGTCAAGTACGAGCAGCGGACCTTCTGGCGAACCCCCCAAGGCGTGTTCTTCACCTTTGCGCTCCCGGTGCTCATGCTGGTCGTCTTCGCCACTCTCAACTCGAACTACCGGGTGCCAGCCTTCGGAGGTCGCCGCTTCGTCGACTACTTCGTGGCCGGCATGCTCGCGTTCGGCTCGATCAGCGCGACCTACGGCAACCTCGCCGCACGGCTGGTGTTTCGCCGCGAGACCGGCCAGCTCAAGCGCCTGCGAGCGACACCGCTACCCCCGGCGATCTACGTGGCCGGCCTCATCGCCAACTCGGTGATCGTGTCAGCCGCGGTGTCGGCCGTCGTGCTCACCGCGGGCAGGAGCCTCTATGACGTGTCGCTACCGGCCGCCTGGCCACAACTCGTCGCGGTGCTCATCGTCGGGTCCGGCGCGTTCTGCGCGCTCGGTCTCGCCCTCACCACCTTCATCCCCAACTCCGACGCGGCCGACGCCATGGTCTTCGGGACGCTCCTGCCGGTCCTGTTCATCTCCGGCGTGTTCCAGGTCGTCCCCAGCGATTCGCTGATGGGGCGCATCGCCGCTGTCTTCCCCGTCCGGCACCTGCTCCAAAGCACACTCGACGTGTACGCAGGCGAGCCGTTCCCGTGGCTCCGACTGGCGGTCGTCCTGGCCTGGGGCACGTTCGGCGCGCTCATCGCCGTCCGCCGGTTCCGCTGGGCGCCTCGCTGAACCTTCGCGTGATGGCTCAGGCGTGGAGATCGATGGGGGTGAACGGATCGAACCCTGGCGGCGCCGTGCGGAGGTGGCGGAGCACGGTGTCCACCAGCGCACTCGGGCTGATGGAGGACGTCCCGGCTGGTTGGAGCTCGGGCGTCAGACCGTCGATTGGGTCTGCAGCCCAGGTCACGTCGTCGGCAGCGGACAGCTCTTGGGCGAGCGCGGTGAGGTCGACGCGGCTCGGTAGCCGGCGGCTTCGGTACTGCACCCAGGTCTCGTACCGGTAGGTGAATCGGTACTGACCGCCCGCGACGAGGAGCAGCGCGGTGCAGGGGGTGGCGTTGTGGATGGCCATCGGGTGCACGCCGTCGTAGCGCCGTCCGCCGAAGCGATGGCCCGACCATCGTTCTTCACCAGTGACCGTGACCACCGCGAGGTCAACGTCGGGGTGTTCCTCGATCCCGACGAGCCCGCTCGCGACGGCGACTTCGCTCTCAGTCAGCTGCGTGTCCTCGTCGGCCCAGAGGTGGTGGTACCGGTGGATGTCGTCCACCAGCTCCGGCAGGCGCCCAAGGGCCTCGGAGTAGAGGTGCGCAGTCGCTTCGCCGTAGTCGGCGGGCAATGGACCAAGCGGGGACCTCGCGGGGTCGACGAATGCGGAGATGACCATCGAGGCCCGGGCGGCATCTCGGTTCCGGTAGGTCGCGAAGTCCCCGGCCGCGGCGAGGTCTTCAAGCATCGCTCGACGCGCTCGAGCCGCGGCGGGGTCAACCAGGGCGAAGATGCTCACCAACCCGTCCTGGTCGAAGTGGTTGTTGGAGACGACCTTCGCCCGTCCATGGAGTGCGTCACGGTGGTCCAAGTAGCGGAAGGCCATCTCGGCGGAGAGGTCCGCCTGCACTGACGCTGGCACAGTCGGAGAACCCGGCCAGTGCGACAGCGTGAGGGTCGTGTTGGTGGTACCGGTCCCGTCGACGATCACATTCGGTTGCGCCCCCACCTCCTCGTAGGGAGCGAAGCTGAACGCGACGAGCGGCACGACGGCACGCTACGACCTGCAGCCCCGACGGCGCTGCGCCACTCCTCCCACTAGAAGAGAGGTTGACTCCACGAATTCAATTGGGAAGCGTGGCCCGCATGGCCACATGGGGAGAGTTCGCTCGTCTACGACCTGATCTCGCTGCTGGCGGGAGGACGCTGCTGTATCAGCATGGGGTAGGCCTTGCCTTCCTTGCGACGATCCGCAAGGACAGTGGTCCTCGTGTTCACCCGATGTGCCCCCTACTCACCGACGAGGCGATGTTCGCTTTCATCATCCCTTCGCCGAAGCAACAGGATCTCCGTCGTGACGGCCGGTTGGCGATGCACTCGTTTCCTTGCCCGGACAACGAGGACGCCTTCTACTTGGCCGGCCGGGCGGCGGTTGTCGAAGATCGGGCGTTGCGGGAAACGCTTGGGCAACAGTTCGTCGACGAGCGCTCGCAGTTCGGGGCCGCGTTTCCGGCCGACGCCGACGTGCTGTTCGAGTTCGAGATCGAACGATGCCTGTTCACGAAGACCACGGGCCACGGCGACCCGAATGCGCAGCACGAGGTCTGGCACGCACCTACGAACGCATAGAGCCGTCGGAGGAGGTCCCAGGAAGGCAGTGCCCCAAGCGGCAGGCTCGACACGCGGCCCGATCCGGTCTGCCTCCGTTCGGAGCGTCCCTGATCGCCAATTCGCGCGGTCCAAGGGAGCGGGAGAGGGGCGCTTCGCGCGGTCGGCACCCGGCTCTACGCAGAACGAGGCGTCGACTTCTCCGGCATGCCGCGGAGTCTCATCACTACCCTTCGCCGGGTGGCTTCACTCCGGATGAACCGGGCCGCCCACGTTACAACGGGCCCTGCGGCTCGAAATGCGCCGCGCCGGAGTCGGCGACGAATCGCGATCGGCGGTGGCGTCTTGGTCGGCATCTGTGCCGTCGTTCTCCTCGTCGGCTACCGGGAGCTCGGCTCACGACCGTTCCTCGCCGTCGAGCTCACTCAGATGGCGAACGACGATCGCGCGGCGAGACGTGCGCTGGCCGACTTTGGGCCGGTCCAAGTGGGGAGAGAGCTGAGCGATGAACACACCGCCGCCATCGAACGAACCGAGGAGCTCGACAGACGGCACGCCGATCGCCTGAAGGAGATCATCGACGACCACGGCTGGCCGGGGCGGTCGCTGGTCGGGCGCAGCGGCGCACACGCCGCATGGCTGATCGCGCAGCACGCGACTCACGACCCCGCATTTCAGCGTCGAGTTCTCGGCTTGATGGCGGGAAGATCGGACGTAGACCAGGGTGAGGTCGCCAAGCTGGTGGACCGGCTGCGGGCCTGGACCGGGCAGGATCAGATCTACGGCACCCAGTGGACATGCAGGGACGGGCGTCTCGAACTCGTCACCAAGCTAGAGGATCCGGGATCTGTCGATGCGCTTCGCGCGAGCGTCGGCCTCGAGACGCTCGAGGAGGACCGCGAGCGAATCCTCCGACGAGACGGGCCCTGCCCGCCGACCTAGGCGGGCTCGCAGACGTCCCAGGCGGGCCGGTGACCAGCACCATCGCGGGTGCGGACGCGTGGGGAGGTTCGCATGGCCCGGTCGTAGCCGCTCATCGTTCCCTCTCCGAATGCGGGGCGTACGCGAGATCGGGCAGGCTTGCCGCGTGCCCGAACCAGTTCTGCGCAAGGTTGACGCCGTGACGTTCAGGGTGCCGAACCTGGAGAACGGCCTCGCGTTCTACGAGGGCATCCTCGGCCACCAGCTCCGCTGGCGAGACGATGAGGTCGGCCCTGCCGCGGTCGCGCTGCCGGACAGTGACACCGAGATCGTTCTCACGACCCCACACGGATACGAACCGAACTGGCTGGTCAGCTCGGCCTACGACGCGTCCAAACGGATTGAGAAGAACGGCGGCAAGATCCTCGCCCCGCCGATCGATATCCCGGTGGGACAGCTTGCCGTCGTCGAAGACCCCTTCGGCAACGTACTGGTGCTCATCGACCTCTCGAAGGGCCGATACAGCACCGGCGATCAGGGTCATACGGCGGGCGTGAGCTGACCGAGAAGTCCCCAGCATTGGTGTCCGGTGGGCGGCGTCGACAACCAGATCAGGTGCGGCGCGAGCGTCTCCCGGCTGGCGACTAGGAGCGGGTTGTCGACAGGCGATCGAGGATCACACCAGCGATCTCCGCGGGTGTCAGTCCGTCGGTGAGGATCGGCTCACCAAGTGGTTCAGCGTCGAACGCGTCGAGACACCGGGAGACGTTCTCCGCTCGCCACTGGCGAGCGTCGTCGCTGCCGGCGATCCGTTGCTCGAGCGTGGTCCGGGAGGCCGTGAGGAGGAAGGCGCGCGCATCGTTCGTGAGCTCCTGGAAGATGTCCGATCGCACGATGGTCATGGGGACGACGACGGGGCCTCGTCGTGCGGCTCGAGCGATCCGGCGTCTTGTGAGCCGGCGCCACAACGGCACGTCTTGGTAATCGACCTTGCGCCAGAACGTTCGTCGCATCGCGAATCCGATCCGCTCGGGATCGCAGAGACGAGCGCCCGGGATGAGCTGCACGAGCTCTCGTGCGACGGACGTCTTGCCGACGCCGAAGGCTCCGTTCAGCCAAACGATCATGCGACAACGCTAGGACGGACGATCGAGGAGACTTCGATCCATGACGTCAGTGGCCGAAGTGATCTTCGCGAACGCAGCCAAGTACGGGGCCACCCGACGGTTGTCCACGAGGCAGTCCACGGCACGGCTGACCCTGAAGCGATCGAACGGCAGCTCGCAAGCCTCGTGCGCCGAGCGCTGGGATCCGGCGTGGCGGAGGGCGTGTTCCATGTGGCATCGGTTGGCAGCGTCACCGGGGTGAGGCTTGACGACGGGCGCCAGGTGGTGATCAAGGCGTACCAACCCCGATGGACCCAACGGTTCCTCCAAGCCGTCAGCGAGACGCAGGCTGCCCCGGCCGATGCGGGCCTCGCCTGCGCGCGCCCGCTTGTCGATCCGCAACCCTTCGGCGCCGGGTGGGCCACCATCGAGACGCTGCTGGTTGACCCTGGCCAGCCGGCCTCCTTCGGGCCTGCCGAGATACGCGCCTCGGCGCGAGGGCTCGCAGCGCTTATCGCTGCGGCGCGACCGTCGCCCGGCTTGCGGGACAACCCGTTGCAGCAGCCCTTCGAGGGCCTGTACCCGGTACCGCACTCCCCGCTGTTCGACTTCGACGCGACCGCCGCCGGCGCCGAGTGGATCGATGAGCTCCATCTGGGGAGAATGGTCGTCATCGGTCTGGGCGGTTGGGTGCTCCAACGCCATGAGACCGTCGCGGTTGTCGCGGATCCTGAGCACAACGAGTTCTGCGTGACCTGGTGACAGCGCCCGCTTGTCACCTTGGAGAGCTTCCTGCTGATGACCCGGAGCGATGGGGTGGCGTGCACGACACCGGGCTATCCGGCAATCTCCAGTCCTGCCGACAGGCACCTTGTGATGGCTTGAGCGGCTCGTGCCTCAGCCCTGTGCGGGGAGGTACCGGCACACGACCACTGCCAGGTCGGCGGCGACCCGAACCTCGGTTGACCGTAGGAGCGGATGCTCCAGCCAATGAACCCGGCTCTCGTCGACCGTCGCGTTGAACATCGGAGGCCACGTCGTCGTTGGCGTGTAGTCGTCCACGGTCATCGTGCCACCGGGACGCAACACGGTCGCAGGATCGACCGGCGCCGAGCCGGGGCTCTTGCCGGAACCGGGGCCACCGTCGTGGACGAGGAGGTCGAAGGGGCCTCGCTCGAAGATCTGCGCGGCGTCACCGCAGAACACGTCGACGTTCGGGTGATGATCGAACAGTTCCTGTGCGGCTGCGGCTCGACCCGGGTCGAGCTCGAAACTGACGAAGCGCACGCCCGGGCTCGCCGCGCTCACCATCCAGGCCAGACCAGCACCCGTCCCGGTACCTGTCTCGCCGACCAGAGACCCGTCAGGGAGAGCAGCGGCGAGCACCGACAGGAGCCGGCCGATCTCGGGCCGCACGCACAGCTCGAAGTCGAGCTGTTCCGCGCGCTCGACCGCTGCCTGTACGAGGCCCGGCATGCCATCAATGAGCCGATACGACTGCGTGCCCCCTCGTGACATCGACGCAGTCTCGCATCCACCTGTCACTACCGCCCGGCCGCGGGCGCAGGAGAAGTGCGTTCTTCGCGGTCCTCACCGCCACGTATCACGCTGTCGGGAGGTTCGGCCAGATCATCCGGCGATGTCCCCCGCTGGAGGGCGGTCGGGGGGTGCCTTCACCGAGCGTTGGGGTGGATGCGCCAGCGGTCGATCCAGGCTGCGATCTCGACTGGGTCGAAGCGGAGGAGGTGGCCCCATTTGATGTAGGGGATGCGCTTTTCGTGGACGAGGCGACGGACGTGGCGCACGTCGACGCCGAGTAGGGCTGCGACCTCGCTGATGGTCATCAGGCGTCGAGTCGGAAGGGCTGCGGGTCGGGTGGTGGTGGACACGGTGTAGCTCCTCGTGGTGGTCGTCCTGGTTCAGTAGGCCGCGTGGGACGCCTCCGCGTCGCGTTGCTGCTCACCATTTCTTCCCACTGTCCGGAGGTCGCGCCGTTGCGAATCTCGCCGTCCGAGAGGGCGACAGCCCGAGGCGACCCCGGGCGCTGTCCGGCATTGACCGCCACGACGCGGTCATCGAGAATTGCTTGCCCAGCCTCCGGGACTGGTGCGACAACGCCCACTGATGGCGAACACGATTGCAACCGGTGGTTGCCCCGGTCCCGGGACGTCGCCCGGGATGTCGGGCGGGACCTGACGGTGGCGTGGTTCCGCCCGTTGGGTGTTGCGGAGGTCGCCTACCACCAGGCGACCGTCGTGGGCCGTGAGGACGACCACGCTGGCGCGGCGCTCGCGTATTACGGGTCGCGTGGTGAGACGCCGCTGCGATGGGGCGGCGCAGGTGCCGCCCGGCTCGGCCTGGCCGGTGAGGTGACTCCGACGGGCTATGAGGCGGCGTTCGGTCCGGGCGGGTTCCGCCACCCCGAGGCTGAGGATCGGCTGGTGGCGACGCGACGGCCTGGGTTCGAGCTGGTCGTGTCGGCGCACAAGTCGGTCGCGGTGCTCGGGGTCATGGACCGGGCCGAGGAGATGCACTCGATCCTCGATGTCGAGACCGCCGCGACGATGCAGTGGCTGGACTGCTGGTTCCAAGGCCGGGGTGGGCGCCGTGGCCGGGTCCAGGCACGAACAGCGACGGGTGGGCTGACCTACGCGGTGACTCGCCACGCCACCTCCCGGGCCGGGGACCCCTCACCCCATGACCACGTGCTGGTGGCGAACGTCGTGGAGATGCTCGACGCCCGTGGCGGCTACAAGGCCCTCGACAGCGCCGGGCTGCGCGACACGATTGAGGCGGCGACGATGGTCGGTCGGTTGTACGCCGCCGCCCGGGCGGTCGAGCTGGGCTTTGACATCGCGGCCGACAACGGCCCGTCGGGGAACCTGCGGCACTGGCGCATCGCAGGCATCCCCGACGAGGTGTGCGCACTGTTCTCCAAGCGGTCCGATCAGATCGCCGAGCACCTCGCCGAGACCGGCGAGCGCGGCTATCGCGTTCGCGGCGTAGCGGCCCGGGCAACGCGCAGCGTGAAACGCCACACCGGCGCCGACGAGCTGCTCCCCGCCTGGCACAGCGAGCTGAGCGCGCTGGGTTGGCCGGTTGAACGGCTCGCCGAGCACCTCACGGCATCCCAGCAACAGGTACGAGCGCTCCGGTTCCCGATGACCGCCGGCGAGATCGACGAGCTGGCCGCCGAGGTGCTCAACGTGGACGGGCGGCTGCTCGCCAACCACAAGGCGTTCACTCGCACCCATCTCGTGGCCGAGATCGCGCCCCGCCTCTACGGACGCGATCCCAGCGACCTGGATCGCGCCCTCGACCGAATCCTGGCCAGCCCCGCAGTGGTGCCGCTCATCGGAGTGCACGGGACACGTGAGCAGACCTACACCACCGTCGAGGTGCTCACGACCGAAGCGACCATCGCCCGCACGCTCGAGACCCTCGCCACCCGACCCGGACCCGCGCTGGAGCCCCGCCAGATCGCCCCGGCCACCGCCCACGCCCAGGACACCCTGGGCCACCCCCTGACATCAGGTCAGCGGAGAGTCGTCGATCAGCTGTGCGGCGGCGGTCGTGCCGCCGGCATCGTGATCGGTGTCGCCGGCTCCGGCAAGACCACCGCGCTCGACGCCGCCGCCCGCGCCTTGGAGGCGGCGGGCTACCAGGTCCTGGGCACCTCCACGAGCGGTCAAGCCGCACGGACTCTCGGCGCCGAGGCACACATCGATGCGAGCACCTTCGCGTCCATGCTCTGGAGGCTCGACCACGCTCAGATCACCCTCGACGACCGGACCGTCGTCGTGGTCGACGAATCTGGGATGGCCGATGACGCCAACCTCGCTCGCCTCGCCCTGGCCGTCGAACGCGCCGGCGCGAGCCTCGTGCTCGTGGGCGACCAGCACCAGCTCGCCGCGGTCGGCCCCGGCGGCGCCCTCGCCGGGCTGATCGCCCGCCACCCCGAGCTGACCGCGACCCTCGACACCAACGTGCGCCAGCACGACCCGGCCGAGCGCGCCGCCCTCGCCGAACTGCGGGACGGGTCTGTCGCCACGGCCATCGACTGGTACGCGGCCACTGGCCGGGTCCACGCCCACCCGGACCGGATCGACACGCTCACCGCAATGACCGACGCCTGGGCCACGGACCTGGCGGCCGGGCACCACACGGCGCTCCTCGCCTGGCGGCGCGCCGACGTCGCGGACCTGAACCGGCTCGCCCGTGACCGTTGGGACCGCGCCGGCCGGCTGCACGGCGACGATGTCGAGGTTGCGCCCGGCCGCTGGTACGCGGTCGGTGATCGACTCGTGGTCCTCGCTCCGAACCCGGCCGCCGGGATCGTCACCAGCGAGCAGCTCGACGTCATTGACCTCGACGAGAACCACCTCGACGTCCGCACGGGCGGCGGGCGGATGGTGCGGATCACCGGCGAGAGGATGGACGCCGAGCACCTCGACTACGGCTACGCCCTCACCGTGCACCGAGCCCAAGGCGCCACCTACCAGCGCGCCCACGTGCTCGCCGCCGGAGGCGGGCGCGAGCTCGCCTACGTCGCGCTCAGCCGCGCCCGCGAACAGACCGACATCTACGCCACCGCCGACGACCTCCCGCAAGCCATCGGCGACCTCGACGCCGACTGGAGCGTAGAACGCAGCCAGCGCTGGATCGCCGACACGCCCGCCGAACCCGGACGAGAACCCGACCCCGCGACTCGCGCCGCGACATGCACCGATCCGCCTCCCGAACCAACGCTGATCGAGCGCCTCGCCACCGCACGGAACCACCTCAACGAGCTCGGGGACGACTACCAGGCCCTGCACGCCGGGACGGGACGCTGGAACCACACCCCAGAAGGAGCGGCCGCACGACGCCGCACGACGGCGAACGATCAGCTCGATCGGGCTCGCCGAGCCGCACAGGACCCCAACAGCCGACGCCGAGACCAGCGCGCCGCCACCAAGGCGATCCCCGAGCTCGAGCTGTCGTCGGCGTTGGCAGAACAACAGTGGCAGGCGATCGGCCAGCCCGTAGCCGACCGAATCGGCGATGACATCCGCGACGCTCGCCGCACGATCGACCGCCTCGAAGCCGAACACCTCACGCAACGCCTCGACGACCTCCAACAGCGCACGGCAGAGCGCACCCTCGGCCAGGATCTCGGCATCTCGCTCTAGCCATGCCGTGCGTTGCTCGAGTTCGTCGCCGGCCTCAGCGAGTGAGACGGTCGATGAAGTCGTTGGCCCAGGTGACGGCGTCCGTCACGTTGCCCAGCACGTCGAGACCTTCGGCAGCCTCGGCGTAGATCGAGGCCCACCCGGCGTACTCGATCACCGTCGGCGGCCAGGCGTGCTCCCGCCGGGCAGCGAAGAGCCGTTCGGCAGTCGCGGCCACGGCTCGCGGATCGATCTCCTCCTCCTGGTCGAGGATCTGCAGGTCGACCAGGTCGTGGGCCCGTTCGTTGCGGCCAGTCTTCCCGTTGATCGAGGTGCAGGCGTGGAGCTTCTGGGCGATCTGGTGGTCGAGGGCGAGCAGAGGGATGGGACCTGGCGTGTCGAGGCCCAGGGTCTCGAACAGCTCGACGATGTCCGGGGCGATCCGCGGTTCGTTCTGGCTGGTGCTGCCGATCTCGTCATGGCCGAGCTCGAAGGGCACAGTGAGCCAGTGACGCCCCTTGAACGCGAGACGAAGCGCGAAGGGCTGCATCACGTACTCCGCGGGCACCCCGTCGGGCTGCGGCGGTTCGAGTGCCTCAACCGAGCCGGTGAAGCCGCTCCACCCGGTCGCCAGCATGTCGGCCAGCTCGTCAAGGTAGTCGTCGAGCTCGATCGAAGCCGATCTCGACGCGTCCAAGTCCGGGGTGAACCGGCTGGCGGCCTCCCCCACACGGAGCTTCATGGCGGTGCCGCCCTTCACGACGCTGTCCGGGAGCATCTGCCCAATGACGGTGTTGGCGACCACGCGCTGGATGCGCCGCACGGGCCGGCCGAGGTCGCGGGCGAGGTTCCCGACCCGGGTCTCGAGCGACCGAAGGTTCGGCGGCGCGTCCTCACGTCGGGGACTCACGCGGCCGCTCCGAGCTCGGCCAGCACACGTCGGGCGTTGCGGCGGGTGAGCAAGCCTCGCCGCGCTGCTTCCTCGGCCGCCCCGATGAGCCGGTCGGCCATGATCAGGTCCCGGCAGTCGAGCAGAGCCCGGGCCACGGTCGCTGACGGAATGCCTTCGTACTCGGTCAGGTCGTCGGGATCGAGGCGGCGCTGGACGATCTCGACCGACGCCGGGAGCCGAGGCCGAGCCCGCCGCGCGATGCCGACACGGATGCGTCGCGGGTTGGCAAGGCCGAGGTCGTGCAGCGCGAGGACGGCGTCGTGCGTGAGATAGGCATCCGGGCCGACTCGCAGCACGGCCTCCATGAACTGGTCGCGGCCGGTCCGAGGGATGTCGTCGAACCGGTACAGCCCATAGGCGACTCGCTCCAGTCCGCCACGCTGAGCGAGCTTGCGGAGCTCGACCGCCGGGACGGCCAGCTCCGCCGCATCATGAGTGGTGACGTACCCGTACTGGTCGAGCGCCTGGTCGTGCAGACGACGGCGGTAGGTGTCGGTGAGGGCCATGCTTCCTCTCTCCTGTCGTGGGGGAAACCCACCCCCAACAAAAAAGGGTGGGGAACACCAACAGCGGGGGGGGGCGGAGCGGCGAGGAGGCCCCCCCCCCCCCCCCC
>JBQTKH010000026.1:0-5857 GCA_052386335.1 Microthrixaceae bacterium | reverse complement strand
GGGAGGCAACGGGTTGCAGCCGCCGATCAATGGAAGCGGAATCAGCGGAAGAGCCTCAGATTGCTCAGAGATCGGCAGCACTCGTTGACCCGCGCAGCCATCACTAAACGGACTGAAGAAGGTGATCGTGCGGCTGTCGCCACTTGGGGCGCCGTCGGTTGCTCTCGCCATCCCGGGAGTCGAAAGCAGGCCCCCCAGGATCAACACCGACACAGCGATCGCCCACAGCCTCCGCATCACTCGCCCCATTCGCGCTACCTGCGACCCCAGCGGTGCAGCAGCAGGAGGTTACTCTGAGGCGCAGATCCTGGCACGCCTCGGTGACCCACTCGCCATGCTTGGTCGCGTCGGCGACCTCGCCGTCTCCCGGTTGAGGGGTGCCCGTTGGAACGAGCCCCTCAAGTCAGCGCGACCCACTGATTCAGGGCCTGGTCAGAGTCCGGCGGGGACCAGGAGCGAGCAGTTCGCTTCGTGAACGGTTGGTCGCAGGTCGGCGAGCAGCGGTTCGAGGGTGCCGTGCCCGACGCCCGACAGCGGCCCTGACTCATCCGAGCCGGGCGTTGTCGTGTCGTCACACGACCGTGGGGGCGCTGACGAGATCGGCTGCCAATCAGGCCCCTCGTCCCTGAAGGCGTTGTTGGTGAGCCTCGTCTGGCCCGATCCATTGGCGTTCATCACATAGATCTCGCTGCTGGGGTTGCCGCGCACGAACGCGATCTTGGTGCCATTCGGCGACCACGCCGCAGACACATCTTCCGTTACGTGGTTGGTGAGGTTGGTCTGGCCGGTTCCGTCTGGGTTCATCACATAGATCCCGACGGGGTACCGATAGCTGTTGAACGCGATCTTGGAGCCATCTGGCGACCAGGCCGGAGAAAGATCCTGCGACGAGTTGTTGGTGACGTTCGTCTGTCCAGTCCCGTCTGGGTTCATCACATAGATCTCTTGGTTGTTGTCCCGATAGCTGTTGAATGCGATCTTGGAGCCATCCGGTGACCACGTCGGCCTGTTGTCCCATCCCGGGCTGTCGGTGAGCTGCGTCCGGTTGGTCCCATCGGCGTTCATCACATAGATCTCGGTGTCGAACGAGCCTTCAGGAGCGCTGGCGAACGCGATCTTGGAGCCATCCGGCGACCAGGCCGGATCCGTATCCACTGCCGCGCCGTTGGTGAGGTTCGTTTGGTTGGTCCCATCGGCATCCATCAGGTAGATCTCCGAATGGTCGCCGTCCGGACCGCCGTGGAACACGATCCTGGTGCCATCCGGCGACCACGCAGGATTGAACTCCCCCGACGCGCTGGTGGTGAGCCGCGTCTCGCCGGTCCCGTCCGGGTTCATCACATAGATGTCCCAGTTGCCACCTCGATACGAGGCGAACGCGATCTTGCCGTTCACACCCGGCACGACAGCCTCGGACGACGGTGCCCCCACCGAGCTCAACCCCGCGGCGAACACCGCGACCAACATGACTCGTGCGACAACCTTCACGGCCCGCCTCCCCAGAGGTTCGCCCCCACGTCCGCCACGTTGGGTCGACTTGGCAGATTATGGCCCTGTGTCCTCGATGTCCATCGGGCGCACCCGTCGCCACAGCCCGCGCATCGCCCCGGCGACGGACGCCGCGGCGAGCCGCGGAGCGACGGCCTGGGTCTCGTGCTGGGTCGGTCGGGTCTCAGGTCCGCAGCTGGTTGGAGCCGGTGAGGCCGAGGAGCTGGTGGCTGACGTAGAGCCGGCTGGGTCGCCCCCGCCCACCCCTCGGCACGGTGCCGTGCTCGACGAGCACCCCGGCGGCCGCGAGGTCCCGCAGTGCAGCATTGGCCGACTTCAACGGGACGCCGAGCTCGGCAGCAACAGCCGAGCCGGTCATCACGAGCATGCGAGGCACGAGGTCGAGCACGCGCCACGCGGCCACCAGGGAGAAGCTCGCGCACCAGGATCCAGGCGACCAGGATCCGACCGACTCGACCGTTGCCGTCGGCGAAGGGGTGGATGATCTCGAGCTGTGCGTGCGCAACGGGGTGGCGGCGAGGTTGGCGGCCACCCAGGCCGCGGTCGGCGTCCCCCGCTCAGGGTCGGCCTCGGCGAGCACGAGGTCGACGACGGGCGCGGTGACGCCCTCTGAACGACGACGCCACCCCTTCGGCTCGCAGCAGCAGCCGGGCCAGGGACGGACCAGCAGCACCGCTCCTGCCCTGCGCTCGTCACACCAGTGCCCGAAAATCACCAGAGCCGCCCGATCGGGCGGCTCTCGTGGTTCCGACAGCCACGAGCACGTGGCGTGGAGGGTGCGATCAGAGGGAGATGGAGTCTCCGACGACGGGGTCGAGCTCGCCGTTCAGGATCTGGGAGAACGCAAAGTCGTTGCTTCCCTGTCCGAGGGAGCCCTTGGTGAGCTCCACGAGGGAACCGAGCTCCGTGATGCCGGGTGCTTCGTAATCAGCCAAGGCTGCTCCTAGCGATGTGGTGCGGACCAGTGTCCGCGAACTCCGCCCAAGACTACCCGAGGTTCGCGAAGCCGAGAAGTGGGCCGAAACCCTCACATCGGGCTGTCAGTACGAGATCGAGTCGCCGACGCCGGCCTCGACCGTTCGGCCCAGCACCTGCGCGAAGGCGAAGTCGTTGCCGCCCTCGCCGAGGGAGCCCTGGGTGAGCTCCACGAGGGAGCCGAGCTCGGTGATCTTGGGTGCTACGTAATCAGCCAATGCTGCTCCGACGATCTGGTGGCGGACCCGTGTCCGCGCACTTCTGGCAAGAGTATCGGAATCACACGAAGGTGAGGAGTGGGTCAAATCCCTCGGGCGTGGCTCGAATCCCTCAGGGGGTTTGGACCTGCCGCCCACGGCCCGTGCTCGCCAGCCATGCTGCTTGTGCGAGGTACTCGGTGCTCTGCGGCACAGCGTCGGCCCGCCAGAGGGCTTGCAGCGCGGGCACGTCGACGATCGTCGGGTCGAACGGGGATCCGTGCCCGTCGGCCCACGAACCGGGTTCCCAGGACCGACAGAAGGCGCGCGTCTCCTCGGTCCAGAAGGCGCGGCTGAAGACGGCCTTGGACGAGCGGGTGAGGACCTCCTCGGGCAGGAGGTCTCCCACGAGAGAGCGCAGCGCGCGGGTGCGGCTGCCGTACCCGTACCGCCCTCCGTCCCGGGCAGCCGCCCGGAGGAAGGCGGGATCGAGCAGCGGGAAGTCGATCGTGGCCCCGGTGTGCTCGCCGATCTGGTCGAACGCGTGACGGCCGAGGGCGAGGTAGCGACGACGGCGGTACCAGTCGACCCGGGCAGGCCAGGTCGTGGGCTCGGCGGCGCGCTCGGCGGCCCACGCGCGGGTGACGGCGCCACGGGCGCTGGGCGTGAGCCAGGGTTGCTCGATCGCTTCGGCTCGACGCAACCACCACCGCTGGACCGACGCAGGCGCCGACGCCAGGCCCACGACGCGCCCGGTCGTCGCGACGGCTCGCACCCGGCCGGAGAGGTCCGGGCCGCGCCACCACGGCACCCGACGGGCCAGGATGTTGGCGGCGCGCTGCCAACCCCACCCGGCGAGCAGACCGTCGCCGTCGACGCCCATGACCACCGTGCCTCCCGCCGCGGCATGACACGCGGGGACCACCGCGAACGCGTTCGACGGAAACTGCAGGCCGTGAACCTCGAGCAGGGGCCGCGCGACCGGACCGAGGAAGCCGAGGTCCGAGTCGACGTCCACGCGAACCCAGTCCTCAACGCCGACATGAGCGATCACGCGCTCCTGCCAGCTGTCCTCGCCGGCATCCTCCACGCCCCGGAACCGCAGCGTGTGCGCGACGGGTGCGGCAAGCCCCTCGCGCCGGGCCACATGGGCGGCAAGCGCCAGCAACGCCGACGAGTCGCGCCCACCCGAGAACGACACGAGGTACGGCCCGCGCTCGAGCCCCCGGCGCACCGCCCCCTCGAGCGACGCGCGTGCGCTCAGGCTCTCGTCCGCCATTGGGTCGGCGAGTGGCACCGACGGCGCATCCCCCAAGGGCAGGCCCGAGGCGATCTCGAGCGGGGTCAGCGGATCGGGGGCAGGCACCGGGCCATCGTGCCCGAGATCAGCCCTGGACGTAGGAGTTGAGGTCCAGGTGGCGTCACCGCGGGGTCTACCCGGGGGGTGGGTCATCGCGTGACTTCTGGAGCGCCCGCGACCTCCCTCGCGGCCTAACCTCAGCCGGGAAGACCGAGAGTCACCGACCTACTTCGGCCACCCACCACGGAGCGACGCGACGAGTCCCTTTAGTTCTATACGAAAGGGTCCGAAACAACAGGGTGCAGACAAAGCGGAGAGAGTCGACTACCGGCACGCTCGCGCCTGCGAGCAGATCCGCTGGGCGCGTCATCATCGCGTTCCTGGCGATCGCTCTGACCGTAGGCGGCGTACAGCCCCCTGCCGACGGACTCCGCGAGCGGACCCGGCCCCTTGACACCTCGCTCGCTTCCGCACGAACCGACCGGCTCCGGCCGCCAATCGGGAATCGCCGACTTCCCGATCGGGCCCCCTCCTCAACACCGCAGCAGGGAACGCCGTCCCCAGTGGCCAAGGCTCGCGGTGCGTCAAGCGAGGCGGCACCGACGACGACGGCGCCGCCCGCATCGGCCGCAGCCACTGCATCTCCTTTCGTCACCCGGCCCGGTTTGGCGTTCGGCGTAAACGTTCACACGCTGTGGGACTCGTGGGCAACCTTCCCGGCTGAGTACGCGATGTACCGGGAAACCGGTGCTGAATGGATCAGGACCGACGTCTACTGGGAACACCTTGAGCCGACGACCAAGGGCGATCGGTCCACGACCTACCTAGGGAAGATCGATGCGGCAGTCGATGGCGCCCGGGCCGCCGGCTTGCGGCCACTGCTCATCGTGATGACCACGCCAGCTTGGGCCCGTGGGCCGGGGACCAGTCGCATCGCTCCGCCCACCAACACTGCCGACTACGCCGAGATCGTTAGCTTTCTCGTCGACCGCTATCGAGGCCAGGGCGTCGCGTTCGAGCTCTGGAACGAACCCAACGAGCCCAAGTTCTTCGCCGGTGGCGACCCGGCCGCCTATACCCGGCTGGCATGCGCGGCCTATAGGACAGCAAAGCCGTCGGACCCCTCGGCCACCATCATCGCTGGGTCGCTCTCGTGGGAGGACACCTCCTGGCTAGCGCGCGCGTACTCGGCAGGCTTCGCGCATTGTTACGACGCGCTCTCGGTGCACCCGTACCTCAACCCGCCGCGATTGCCAGACGGGACGGTGGACGGTTCATGGCACCCTCGGACAAACACGGGCGCGCTCCTCTCAATCATGCAGCGCAACGGGGACGGTGACCGCCCGATCTGGTTCACCGAATTCGGGTGGGCGAGTGACCCCGACCCCGACGCAGCCCCCTTCGACAAGCAGGTGACGCCGACGCAGCAAGCGGAGTTCACGATCCGCTTTCTGAGGCACGTCGAGGCCGACCTTCCGTACGTACCGGTGGCCATGATCTATGTCGGCAAGGACCCGGCTGGATCGGTTGGAGCCGAGGCCCATTTCGGGCTCCTGACCACCGAACTCGAATCAAAGCCAGTCCTCGCAGCCCTTCGCGCCCATCTGGCCGACACACGCAGGTAGCCCGCCCGGACCGACGCGGCCGTCGGCCCTTCGGAATCAGGTCGCGCGCCGCCCCATTAGTCTTGCCCCAATGTCACATCGCGCCCTCGCCTTGGTGACATCGGCATTTGCGCCCGAGGTCGGTGGGGTTGAGACCCATGTAGGGGAGCTGGCCGCGGCGATGAGTGACCGCGGCTGGGCGGTTGACGTGCTCGCGCAGCAACGTGACGGGATTTCGGATCGCATCGAGCACCATCCAGGGGGCTACACGA
>JBQTKH010000025.1:0-2641 GCA_052386335.1 Microthrixaceae bacterium | reverse complement strand
GCGAGGCGTCCGACGCCCATGTCGCCTCCGGCGAGGCGACCAGCACCAGGCTCGACGACGTGCACGCCCCGGGATCGCAGGGTCGCGATGTTGTCCTGCACCGCCGGGTGCTCCCACATCTCGGTGTGCATCGCTGGGCACACCACGACAGGGGCCCGGGTGGCGATGAGCACGTTGAGGAGCAGGTCGTCGCTGATGCCGGCGGCGTAGAGCCCCAGCACCCGAGCGGTGGCCGGGGCCACGAGCACGAGGTCGGCGGTCTGGCCGAGATGGGTGTGCGGGATCGGGTGCTGCTCGTCCCACAGCGACGTCCACGCCCGCTCCGAGCCGAGCGCGTCGAAGGTGGTGCGTCCTACGAAGTGGAGGGCGCCCTCGGTGAGGACCGGCACCACGTGGGCGCCGGCGTCGACGAGTCGACGGCAGAGGTCGACCGCCTTGTAGGCGGCGATCCCGCCGGACACGCCGAGGACGATGCGCTTGCCCTCGAGCATCGGCGTGGTGGCGAGGGCCGGGCCTACTCGGCCGACGCCGTGCCCTCGTCCTCGGGATCGATGTCAGCCTCGGGATCCGGCCACACGCCGAGGATCTTGTCGGCGTCGATCTCCTCGAAGGCGATGGACAGCGGCTTGCGGGCCGAGGAGGTCACCTGCGGTGGCACGACGGTGCCGAGGCCCTCGGACAGCTGGTTGTAGTACGAGTTGATCTGGCGGGCCCGCTTGGCCCCCAAGGTGACCAGGGTGAACTTCGACCCGGCGCGCTCGAGGAGGCCTTCGATCGCGGGGTTCATCATCGTGTCGTGGCGCGAAGCCATGGCGGATCCTCTTCAGGTCGCTGCGGGGACAAGAGATGCTACCAGCGCGGACCCTACCGACGGGCAATCCGGGCGGCCTCGATGGCGTCGGCCACCTCCGTGGTGGCTCGCTCGAGGTCGTCGTTCACCACCACTCGCATGCCCAGGCGGGCCGCGGCCGCCGCCTCCGCATCAGCGATCGCCAGCCGCTTGGCCACCTTGTCGGGCGCATCCCCCCGGCGCTCGAGGCGCCGTCGCTGCTCGTCACGACTGGGTGCGTCGATGAACAGCAGGAGGGCATCGGGGTGCTGGGCGAGCACCTGGGCCGCGCCTTGGACGTCGATCTCCAAGACGACGTCGCAACCAGCGGGGGCCTCGGGGATCGGGGTTCCCTGCAGGTAGTCGAGGAACGGGGCCCACTCCAGGAAGCCACCCGCGTCGATGCGGGCCTCGAAGTCGTCCCGTGTCACGAACGTGTACGCCTCGGGTGCCTCGCCCGGGCGAGGTGCCCGCGTGGTCCAGGAGCGACTCAGCCAGAGGGACGGATCGCGGGCAACGAGACGGCTGACGAGCGTGCCCTTGCCCACGCCCCCCGGCCCCGAGATGACGATGACCAACGCGGGATCAGGTGAACGCGTCGAGGAGCGCCTTGCGCTGCTGCTCGCCCAGGCCACGCACACGGCGGCTGTCGGCGATCCCGATCTCCTCCATCGTGCGACGAGCCTTCACCTTGCCGACGCCGGGCAGCGCCTCGATCACCGCGAGCACCTTCATCTTGCCGACGTGGTCGTCGCCGGCGGACTGGCTGAGGAGCTCGGCGAGCGTCAGGGAGCCCATCTTGAGCTTCTCCTTGATCTCGGCTCGCGCGCGACGGGCGATGGCCGCCTTGGCCAAGGCCTGCTCGCGCTGCTCGGGGGTGAGGACCGGGGGCTGCGGCATGGCGCGCACCCTAACGCGTGAGCGACGCCACGATGGCGGCTGCCGCCGCTTCGGGCGACTCGGCGTGCGTCACCGCTCGACCGATCACCAGGACATCGGCACCCGCGGCGATCGCCTCCTCCGGGGACGCCGCCCGCGCCTGGTCGTGCACGGGCGTCCCCGTGGGTCGGATGCCCGGGACCACGGCGACGAGATCCGGGCCGATCTGCTTGGCCGCGGCCACGTCGGAGGCCGCGCACACGATGCCCCGGCATCCAGCGTCGAGCGCCGCTCCCACTCGGGCCGCGAGGACCTCAGCGGGCGCGGCGGCCTCACTGGTGAGGATCGTCACCGCCAACGGGACGGGGGCGGGCAGACCAGCATCGGAGGCGCCCGCGAGGAACCCCTCCACGCCGGCCGTGAGCATCGGCACGCCACCCTGAGCATGGAAGTTCAGGTAGGTCGCGCCGAGGGAGCCGATCACTCGAGCGGCCCGTCCGACGGTGGTCGGGATGTCATGGAACTTCAGGTCGCAGAACACGTCATAACCAAGGTCGCCGAGCGCACCGACCACATCCGGGCCGGCCGCGCTGTAGAGCTCCAGGCCCACCTTGGCGACGCCGAACCACGGACGAAGGTCGCGGGCGAGACGGAGCGCGGAGACCGCATCGTCGACGTCGAGCACGAGGGCGAGCTTCGAGCGGATCTCCGGCGGAACGGCGACGGCAGCGGTGGTCATGGGCTGTTCTCCCTCTGGTGGGCCGCGCCGACGGACTCGGCGATCGAACGGCGATGGGTGCGGGCGGCCCACGACTGGAGCTCATCCCTGACCCGATCCCCCGCCCGCGGGTCGGCAAAGGTGGCCGAGCCGACCTGGACCGCGCTGGCCCCCGCGAGCCGGAGCTCGGCGGCGTCGACCCCCCGGCTCACGCC
>JBQTKH010000024.1:0-5470 GCA_052386335.1 Microthrixaceae bacterium | reverse complement strand
TGAGCACGAAGAGGAACAGGACGACGATCGCACCGGCGTAGACGATCACCTGCACGGCCGCGAGGAAGTTCGCCTCCTGCGCCACGAACAGCACAGCGATCCCGAGCAGCGTGGCCACGAGCGACAGGGCGGCGTGCACGGGATTGCGGTTCAGCACCACGCCGAGGGCACCGCCGAGGCAGATCGCGGCTGCGATCCCGAACACGATGAGCTCCACCATCAGTGGTGCCCTCCGTGGTCGTGATCGTGATCATGATCGTGATCCGACGGCTCGGACGGGTCGGCGGCCGGCTCGGGCGGCGGCGCGGTCTGGCCCAGCTCGGGGGCCCGCACACCGAAGCCGAGCTCGCCCGACCAGCCGACGACGCCCTCGTAGGCCGCGGCTCCCGACGGTGCGGTGGCCCGCACCCACGCGGAGGTGTTCCCGGCCACCTTGTCGAGGTCGGACCAGTCCTCCCAGGGGAGGCGCTGGGGCAGGCCGTCGTCGTCGACGACGAGCTCGGCCTTCGTGTAGATCGCGTCGGCGCGGTTCGTGAAGGAGAACTCGAACAGCTTCGACTCGGTGATGGCCTCGGTGGGGCAGGCCTCCACGCAGAGATCGCAGTGGATGCAGCGCAGGTAGTTGATCTCGTAGACGAACCCGTAGCGCTCCCCCGGCGACACCGGGTCGTCGGGCGGGTTGTCGGCGCCGCGCACGTAGATGCAGCTCGCCGGGCACACGCCCGCGCAGAGCTCGCAGCCGATGCACTTCTCCATGCCGTCCTCGTACCGGTTGAGAACGTGACGGCCGTGGAGCCGCTCGGGCTTGTGCCGCTTCGGACCCGAGTCCTTCACATAGGGCACGGTGACGGTTGCACCGGTGCGCGTGCCCTTGAACATCTTGCCGAAGGTGATCTTGAAGCCCTGGAGGTACCCCATCAGCTGCTCACCTCCGCGGGGTCGTCGCGGCGTCGCTCGGCGGTGCGGATGGCCGAGGTAAGCAGCATCCACGCCCCCACCATGAGCGCGAACCCGCCGAAGGCCACCACCGACACGTTCCACCCCTCATCCCGCGCGACGTTCATCGTGGCGAGGAGGAGCATCCAGCCCAGCGCCAGCGGGATGAGCGCCTTCCAACCGAGGTCCATGAGCTGGTCGTAGCGGAAGCGCGGGAGCGTGGCGCGGAACCACACGAACATGAAGAGGAAGATCACGAGCTTGCTGAGGAACCACAACGGTCCCCAGATCCAGTCGGGGCCGAAGAAGGTGGGACCGGCGGGGCCGCCCAGGAAGAGCGTGACGATGATCGCCGACATCGTGACCGTGTTCATGAACTCGGCGAGGTAGAAGAGCGCGAACCGGATCGAGGAGTACTCGGTGTGGAACCCGCCGACGAGCTCCTGCTCGGCCTCGACGAGGTCGAACGGGGGTCGGTTGAGCTCGGCCGTGCCGGCGATGACGAAGATGACGAACGGCACGAGACCGGTGACGATGATGTTCCAGCGCGGCAGGATGCCACCGAAGCCCTCGCCGGCCTGGTTCATCACGATGTCGTGGGTGGAGAGCGAGCCGGCGAGGAGCACGACGGTCACGACCGACAGGCCGAGGGCCGCCTCGTAGGACACCATCTGCGCCGAGGCTCGCACCGAGCCGAGCAGCGGGTACTTCGAGCCCGACGACCAGCCCGCCAGCATCACGCCGTACACCGCGATCGACGAGAACGCGAGGATCAGGAGCACACCGATGGGGGGATCGGCGAGCTGCAGCCAGGTGTGGTGGCCGAAGATCTTCACCGCCCCCTGCTTCTCCGGCGTGAACACGCCACCGATGGGCACGACCGAGAAGACGAGGAACGCGGGGACCATCGACAGGAACGGCGCCAGGATGAAGATCTTGCGGTCGGCCCGATCAGGGATGAGGTCTTCCTTGAAGAAGAACTTCACGCCATCGGCGAGCGTCTGGAGGATGCCGAAGGGACCGGCCCGGTTGGGACCGATCCGGTTGCTCATGTCGGCGTGGACCTTGCGCTCGAACCAGATCATGAGCATGACGGCCACCAGCAGCAGGGCAAAGCTGACGACGACCTTGAGCAGGACGATGAGCACGATCGCGAGATCGATCTCTCCGGCGAGCAGCGGGTCGACCGCGAAGAGGTTCATGCCCGCTCCACCCGCACCTCGGTGGTGGCCTGCGACACGTCGATGAGCGAGCCCACGTTCGGGCCCTGCTTCACGTAGACGGCGGCGGAGCCACGCGGCACGCCGCTGTCGGGCTGGGCCTCGAAGGTGACGGCGCCGGCGGCCGCCGTGACCCGCACGCTCTGGCCCGCCTCGATGCCGAGGCGATCGAAGTCATACGGGTTGATCCGCACCGTCGAGCCCACGAGGAGTCCGGCGAGCGACGGCGAGTGCTGGGTGGCGGTGGCCAGGTCGTAGAGCTTGCGGGTGGCGACGAGGCTGAGCGAGTAGGCGTCGAAGGCTGGTGCGGCGGTGTCGGCTGGGGCCTCGTAGGCCAGCAGCGCCGGCCGGTCGGCGGCCGGAGGGGCATCGGAGACAGGGATCACGATGCCGTCGCGCTCGGTGGCGCTGTGCAGGCGATCCCAGCTGATCCCAGCGTGGCTCGGGGCGAGCGCCTCGATCTCCTCGGCGATCTGCTCGACCGACTCGAGGCCGAGGTCGGTGCCGAGGAGTCGGGCGAGCTCCGCCGCGATCATCCAGTCGGCCCGCGCCGTGCCCGGCGGGGTGATCTTGCGGGCGACCGTGCTCACGCGACCCTCGAGGTTGGTCGTGGTGCCGTCGACCTCTGCGTACCCGGCCGCCGCGAGGACGACGTCGGCCTGCTGCGCGCTGGAGGTGAGGAACTGCTCGACGGCGATCACGGTGCGAGCCGCGGCGACCGCTCGGGTGGCGAGCCCCGTGTCGGGGAAGCTCGCCAGCGGGTCGGAGCCCACCAGGATCAGCACGTCGATCTTGCCGGCCGCTGCTGCCTGGAGGATGCCGGTGGCGTCCATGCCCCGCTCGGCGGGGACCGTCGGCCAGCCGGAGGCTCGGAACCAGTCGCTGGCTGCGTCGAGCGAGACACGCCCGGGGAGCAACCCTGGCGCCATGCCCATGTCGAGGGCGCCGTGCACGTTGCCACGACGGAGCGCCGTGAGGAAGCGCACCTCAGGATGAGCAGCGTGGATGGCCGCGGCGGCCGCGACGGTGCCCGCGCCGGTGTCGCCGATGCTCGCGCGACCGAGGATCACGCTGACCGGTCCTGCATCGAGCAGCGCGGCGACGCGGGCGATCTGGTCGGGCTCGATGCCCCCGACGGGTCGGTCGGTGGAGCCGGCGAGGAGGGCGGCGACGACTTCGCCTTCCGCGCCCGGGCGGTGCAGCAGGGTCGCCGCTGCCAAGGGCGACACGGAGGTGCGCTGCGGAGCGATCTCGATCACGGTGACGCCGTCGTTGATGACGGCGTGCCGGAGCCGAAGGAACAGGACCGGCAGCTCCTCCTTCAGGTCGGGACCCAGCAGGAGCACGGTGCCGCCAGGGGCGAAGGTCTGATCGATCGTGGCGCGCGGCAGACCGAGCACCACCTCCGCGGGGAGACCGTCACCGAGCTGAGCATCGACGTTGTCCGTGCCCAGCACGCCCTTGGCGAGCTTGGCCCAGGCGTAGGCGTCTTCGTTGGTGAGGTGAGCGCCGCCGAGGATGCCGACACGGGCCGGCTCGACGTTGCGCAGCGCGCCGGCTGCCTTGGACAAGGCGTCGCCCCAGGACACCGGCTCAAGCCCAGCGCCGTTGCGGACGAGCGGGGCGGCGAGGCGGTCGGCGCTGTTCACGGCTTGGAAGTCGAAACGTCCCTTGTCGCAGAGCCAACCCCAGTTGACGGGATCGATGTCGACGCCCTGGTACCGGAGGATCTCGTTGCGGCTGGACTGGACGAGCGTGCGGCAGCCGACCGAGCAGGTGGTGCACGTGCTCTCGACCTGGTCGAGGTCCCAGGGGCGGGCCTTGAAGCGGTACGGCGAGGCCGTGAGCGCGCCGACCGGGCAGATCTGCACGGTGTTGCCGCTGAAGTAGCTGGCGAAGGGGTGGTCGGGGAAGGTGTTGACCTGCGTCTGGTTGCCACGGTCTTGGAAGTGGATGAGCGTGTCGCCGGCCACGTCGCTGGCGAAGCGGGTGCATCGATCGCAGAGGATGCAGCGCTCGCGATCGAGGGCCACGAGGTCGCTGATCGGGATCGGCTTCTCGAAGTGGCGCTTCTCCTCGACGAAGCGGCTCTCGCCGGGCCCGTAGGACATCGTCTGGTCTTGGAGCGGGCACTCGCCGCCCTTGTCGCACACGGGGCAGTCGAGCGGGTGGTTGATGAGGAGGAACTCGAGGACGCCGTCCTGCGCCTTCTTCGTGACCTCGCTCTCGGTGTGCACGACCATGTCGGGGGCGACGGTGATCATGCAGGAGGGCTGGAGCGCCGGGCCGCGGCCGGTGTCGATCTCGACGATGCACATCCGGCACATGCCCACCGGCTCCATGCGCGGGTGGTAGCAGAAGCGGGGGATGTAGGTGCCGGTGCGCTCGGCCGCGTCGATGACCAGCTCGCCGGGCTTGGCCTCGATCTGCTTGCCGTTGACCGTGAGGATGATCGTCTCGGCGGGCGCTTGGGTGTCAGACACCGGCGGCCTCGCTGGGCTTGGTAGTGGGCATCGGGAGGTACGCCTTGCCGTTGATGGCGACGGGCGACTCGGCGGTGCCGCCGCAGTACGCGATGAACTCGTCCTTGAAGCGAACGACCGCGGACGCGATGGGCGACACGGCGGACGGCCCCAGCGGGCAGATCGTGGTCTGCTTCGGCGGCCACGCGATGCCGGGGCTGATGTTGTCGCAGACGTCGAGCAGGAGGCCGACGTCTTCGGGGCGGCCCTGCCCGTCGAGGATGCGGCGGAGGATCTTCTCGAGCCAGCTCGTGCCCTCGCGGCACGGGGTGCACTTGCCGCACGACTCGCGCGCGAAGAACCGCACGACGCGCCATGCAGCCTTCACCGCGTCGGTGGTGTGGTCCATCACGACGATCGCACCGGAGCCGAGCATCGAGCCGGCGGCACCGACGGCTCCGGCCTCGAGCGGGAGGTCGAGGTGCTCCTCGAAGAACCACGGTGCCGAAGCACCTCCGGGGATGAAGGCCTTGAGGTCGTTGCCATCGCGGATGCCGCCGCCGTAGACGGGCGCGTAGATCAGGTCGCGGAAGGTGGTGACACCGAACTCCACCTCGTAGACGCCCGGGTTCCGGACATGGCCGGACACCGCGAACATGCGCGTGCCCCGGCTGGTCTCGGCGCCGAGCTCGGCGAACTTGGCGCCGCCGTTGGCGATGATCCACGGGAGGTTGGCGAGCGTCTCGACGTTGTTGACGACCGTCGGCTGGAGGTACAGGCCCTTGGCGGCCGGGAAGAAGGGCGGCTTCAGCCGGGGCATGCCGCGGTTGCCCTCGAGGCTCTCGATGAGGG
>JBQTKH010000023.1:0-2420 GCA_052386335.1 Microthrixaceae bacterium | reverse complement strand
GCCTGATCAACCACCGCGGCTACGGCCACCACAGCCCCGCCGCGATCATCGCCATGATCTACCTCTGCTGCGGCGGCATCACCATCACGCTCCCCACACAAAGGTGAGGAGAACCTCTTTTGAACCCTGCCCTGAAGCAACAGAGGTGGGGTTCTTCATTTCCCGCTCCAGCCGGGCGAACAGGTCGTCGTCCAGCAGCTGGGCGAACGGCTGAGCGAGCCGCCGGTACTTCACACCGTCGACGTCGACAGAGAGCGCCTCAAAAAGGGCCTGGTTGAGCTGGCGCCGCGTTTCGGGGTTCGCTGCCCGATAGAGGCTCTGGCAATCGCGGACGAGGCTGAGCGCCAGGTCAAGATTGCGCTCGATCGTCTCCCAGTGGAGCTCGGTGCTGGCGAGGGCGCCGCCGACATTCGCTAGTTCGCGCATGATCCGGTCCTGCTCTTCCTTGAGCAAATCGAGCGGGACAGCGCCCGACAGATGTGCTTGGAGCAGCTTGCGACGTTCGGTCTCCAACCGACCGATGCGGGTCCGCTGCCGCCGGGCCTCAAGCTCGGGTTCTCCACATGACCTCGATGTTGCACCGAGTGCTCGATGCGTTGGAGAGGCGCACATCAGCGGTGAGGAGTGAGCAGCTGAGCGTTTCGGCCGGCGCGACATGGATGCCGGAGAGAGGGCCGTAGGCCGCGCTCTGGTCGCGCACGGACGTTGGTCGACGCGTGACAAGCCACTCCTTAGCGCGCTTAGCGTCGCCTGTGGATTGACATGGCTAGCATCCATCGCATCGAGGGCATGGCGTAGCCGAGAGGAGGCGAAGTGCTCGTCGTCCGGTTCAAAGTGACGTGCCATTCCGACCGCGCCGACGAGATCGCCGATGCGATGCGCGCCGTGGTCGGTCCCAGTCGGGCGCTCGCCGGTGTGATCCACTTTGATGTCGCCCGCGATCTCGTGGATCCCCACTGTGTGATCGCCACCGAGGTCTTCGAGTCCCGCGACGCGATGGACGCACAAGAGTCGCAGCCGGAGGTCGCCAAAGTTGTCTCTCTCATCGAGGGCGGCGCGCTAGCTGCGCGTCCGGAGTGGACTATCTACGAGGTCGCTTCGGCTGAGACCCCGCAGATGTAGCGGACCGTCGGCTCGCGCCATTGCGTGCCAACACGACGAGCGGTGGATGGTCACCTCATTCGCCACCTGTCCGTGCGGCCTCGAAAACCCGGGGGGCCCATCCTTGGGTGTGGGTCAGCGTCCTCGCTTTCACGACGATGAAGCCACACCCGCCAGCTCGCGAAGCCGCTGGTAGGCGGAGTTTGAATAGCGTCCCATCACCTCCACTCTGGGCACCGACACCACGCGACCACCGAAGCACCCGCCGCCGTGGTTCGTGCACATGGCGTGGCGCGTGCATCGAGCGCTCTACAGGCTCAGTGGCGGCCGCTTCCTGTGGACCTCGTCGAACAAGCGCGGCTGGGGCGCGTTGCGTCTCACGACCGTTGGGCGGAAGCCCGGACAAGGACGTAGCGTCATCATCGGCTACCTCGAGGGCGGCCAGAATCTCGTCGCGATCGCGATGAACGGCTGGGACGAGGGCCATCCCTCGTGGTGGCTCAATCTCGAGTCGCACCCAGAAGCCGTCGTTCGCCTGTCGGGGCAGGATGCGCGCCCGGTGCGCGCACGCAGGGTCGCGGGGGAAGAGCGTGATCGCCTGTGGCCGCGCTGGGTCGCGGTCGAGCCGCAGCTCGACGGCTATGCCAGCGGACGGTCGACCGAGACGCCCGTGATCGTCCTCGAACCGCGCGACGGGAGCGCTTGATGTTGCACGGAGCGGAATGGCGAAGCTGATCTACGTGGCGAACATGTCCCTCGACGGATACACCGAGGATCCACAAGGCGACTTCCAATGGACCGAACCCAGCGACGAGTACTTCGCCTTCATCACCGACCTAGTGCGGCCCGTTGGCATCTCCCTGTATGGACGGCGCATGTACGAGACGATGGCCGTCTGGGAGACCGAGCCGGCCTTCGCGGCCGAGTCGGAGCTCATGGCCGACTTCGCGAACGTCTGGCAAGCGTCCGAGAAGATCGTCTACTCCACGACGCTGGATGCTGTCTCGACTGCCAAGACTCGGCTCGAGCGCGACTTCGACGCTGATGCGGTTCGCGCCATGAAAGCGTCCGCCACGAGCGACATGAGCATCGGCGGGCCGACCATCGCGGCGCACGCGCTCGATGCCGGGCTGGTTGACGAGTGCCACCTGTTCGTCGGTCCGGTAGTCGTCGGTGGAGGCAAGCCCGCGTTTCTCGGCAACGCGCGCCTCCACCTGGACCTGCAGGATGAGCGCCGGTTCGACGGTGGCGCGGTGTACCTCCGCTACCGCGTCAATCTGCATGACCAGTCGGAAGGTGAGCATGAGCGATGATCAGGC
>JBQTKH010000022.1:0-27465 GCA_052386335.1 Microthrixaceae bacterium | reverse complement strand
CTCCGCATCGTCACCGAGACGATGCCGGAGGCCCGCTCGGTCAGCATCGGCGCATGGGTGCGCGTCGGGGGCCGAGACGAGCCCGCCGCGCTATCGGGGGCCTCGCACTTCCTGGAGCACCTGCTCTTCAAGGGCACCGAGGATCTGAGCGCACGAGAGATCGCGAACGCGATCGACGGCGTGGGCGGGGAGATGAACGCGTTCACCTCGCGTGAGCACACCGCCTACTACGCGCGCCTTCCCCACGCGCAGATGGCGCTCGGCGTGAAGATCCTGGGCGACGTGCTCACCGCGCCCGCGCTGCGTCCACACGAGGTGGAGGCCGAGCGCCAGGTGATCGTCGAGGAGATCCTGATGAACCTCGACTCGCCCGACGATCGCGTGCACACGCTGCTCTCGAGCGCCGTGTTCGGCGACCATCCGCTGGGTCGGGAGGTCCTCGGTGAGATCGACACCGTCGAGGCGCTGGGCCGCGACGACATCGCGGCGTTCTTCGGTCAGTGGTACCGCCCCGCCACGATGGTGATCGCGGTCGCGGGGCACCTCGACCACCGCGAGGTCGTCGACGCCGTGGCTGCCGCCCTGGGTGAGGGCGTCGGCGGCGACGAGCCGGTGCGCACGGCGCCCGGCCCGCTCAGCGCCACCGTGCGCATCGAGGAGGACGACACGGAGCAGGCCCACCTGTGCCTCGGGTGGCGCAGCCTCGACAGCAACGACGACGACCGGTGGGCGCTGGCGGTCGCCAACCAGATCCTCGGCGGGGGCATGGCGAGCCGGCTCTTCCAAGAGGTGCGTGAGGAGCGAGGCCTCGCCTACTCCGTCTACTCGCACCCGACGGCCTTCGAGGACGCCGGCTACCTCACGATCTACTGCGGCACCGCGCCGAAGCGGGCCCGCGAGGCGCTCGGGGTGATCGACGACGTGGTGGCCGACATCCTGCGTGACGGCGTCACCGACGACGAGCTCGCGGTCGCCGCCGGGTACCTCGAGGGGTCGATGCTGCTCGGCCTCGAGGACAGCGGAGGCCGCATGGGTCGGCTCGGTCGGAGCCTGATGCAGCGGCCGCACATCACGACGATCGATGAGCACGTCCGCCGCCTCCGCCTGGTCACGGTCGCCGATGTCGCGGCCGTGCTGGCGCGCGTGCTCGACGCTCCCAGGGCGCTGGCCGCCGTCGGACCCTTCGAGGCGGGTTCGCTCGTCGATTGAGACCGGTCGTCGACCACGACCGTGCTCTACTGTTCGGCCGTCCGCCGGACGAAGGAGCGTGCACGATGGGATTCCTCGACAAGGCCAAGGCGACCGTCACCGAAGCGACCAAGGCCGCGCAGGACGGCGTGGCGGAGATGACCGCGAAGCGCAAGGCAGACGGCTTGCTCCGCGAGCTCGGCGCCTGGACCTATGCGAAGCACAAGGGTGGCTACGCGGACGCCGACGCGAACATCACGCGCGTCCTCGGCGAGCTCGCCGCCCACGAAGCCGAACACGGCGAGCTCGGCACCAAGGACGAGTCCCCGCCGCCCCCGCCGCCCCCAGCGGCAGCGCCTGTCCCGCCGCCCGCGCCGTCGGCTGCCCCGCCACCGCCTCCTCCTCCGCCGCCGACCTCGGCCGTGCCGCCGCCTCCTCCTCCGCCTCCCCCTCCTCCGTCCGCATGACGGACCAGCGATGATCCGCGTCGGGGTGTTCGGCGCCGCCGGTCGCATGGGCCGCACGGTGTGCGAAGCCGTCGTCGCGGATCCCGAGCTCGAGCTGGTCGCGGCGGTCGATCCTCAGCACGCCGGCCTCGACCTTCGGCACGTCGCCAAGGTCGACACCGACCTCCACGTCGCTCCCAGCGCCGACGCGCTGTTGAGCGCCGGCGTCGATGTGGTCGTCGACTTCACGGTGCTCGATGCCGCCCGCGAGAACCTGAGGTTCGCAGCCGCCCACGGGATCCACGCGGTGGTGGGCACCACCGGCTTCACCGACGCCGACCGCTCACAGATCGCGAGCTCCTTCACCAAGAGCAGCTGCCTCATCGCGCCCAACTTCGCCATCGGCGCCGTGCTGATGATGCGCTTCGCGGAGATGGCGGCGCCGTGGTTCGAGACGGCCGAGGTGATCGAGCTCCACCACGACCAGAAGGTGGATGCGCCGTCCGGGACGGCGATGCTCACGGTCGAGCGGATGGCGGCGGCCTCGTCCGCCTGGGCTGACGACCCGACCACCACGGAAGTGGTGGCAGGCGCCAGAGGGGCGAAGGGACCCGCTGGGATCCCCGTGCACTCGGTGCGCCTCCGCGGGGTGGTGGCCCATCAAGAGGTGCTGCTCGGCACCACCGGTCAGACGCTCACGATCCGGCACGACAGCTACGACCGCACGAGCTTCATGCCCGGCGTCGTGCTTGCCGTGAAGCGGGTGGGGGAGCGTCCCGGTCTCACCGTTGGGCTCGATCCGCTCCTGTTCGGAGACGACTGACCGATTCCGACAGCCCGAGGACCAGCGCCAGGGCCGAGCGTCGAGGACGAGCGTCGAGGATCAGCCGATGCGGCTGACCGGGCTCGTGCCGCGCAGCGCGCACAGGGTGCGCTTGAGCCCGGAGATGCCCGCGAGCGCCTGCGCCCGGTGCCCGTTGATGAGCTCGCGCTGGCAGTTGCCGTCGCCGTTCCATGCCCGGATGCAACCCTCGGGGTCGACGTTGGCGAGGGCGAGGATCGCACCGGCGCAGCCGATCGCGCCGGCGAGGTGCACGAGCGCCGGGTGTCCCGTGTAGAGGCCAGCGGCGATCTCCTCTGCCTCGAGGATGAGGCGCTCGGCGTCACCGGATGAGTCCTTGATGCCCGCCACGGGCAGCTGCGCAAGGATGTCCACGGGCACGCCCGGCGCAGAAGCCTTCGGGTAGTGGTAGGCGAGCACGGGGATGTCCACCGCGGAGGTGACCCGCTCGTAGTACGAGCGGGGATCGCTGACGTTCGGTGGTGACAGCACGAGCAGCGCGTCGGCGCCGTCGGTCTCCGCGCGCTTCGAGAGCAGGCGGGCCTGGCGGGCCGAGGGGGCCCCGGTGCCCGCGAGCACGGGCACCCGCCCATCCACGGCGGACGACACCGCGATCAGGAGGTCGCTGCGCTCGTCCGCGTCGAGGGTTGCCGCTTCGCCGGTCGACCCGGCAACGAGCACCGCGGCCACCCCCGCTTCCACGAGCTGGGCGGCGTGGTGAGCGGTGGCGGGGGCGTCGATCTCCCCCTCGTCGTCGAAGAGGGTGACGAGGGCAACGCCCACGCCGGTGAAGATCGGACCTGGTCGAGTCATGCCCGCGCGACGCTAGCGGCACCTCTGGCAGGGGTGGCCCACCCTCGTCGGCGTGCGCTACTACGGTCGGTGGAGATGGATGCTTCGCCCATCACCTATGTGCGCCACGCGATGGCCGTGCCGGAGGAGTCGGTGCACCCGACTGCCTGGCTGCTCGATGAGCGTGGGCGCGCGGATGCCGCGCTCCTCGCGGGCCGACTCGAGGTGGCGCCCGAGGTCGGTGCGCTGGTCACGAGCACCGAGCCCAAGGCCGTCGGCACCGCACAGGAGATCGGCGCGCGATGGGATGCGGCGGTCGTGGAGGACGCGAGGCTCCGTGAGGCAGTCCGGCCGTGGATCGGGCCGGGCTACCGAGCCGTGGTGCATCGCTACCTGCGTGGTGAGCTCCCCGAGGGATGGGAGCCCCATGCTGAGGTCGCGGCGCGGGTGAGGGCGGCCGTGGCCGACGCCGAGGCGCTCGCGGCGGGCCGTCCGGTGGTGGTCGTGAGCCACGGCCTGGCGCTCTCGCTGCACCTCGGCGATCGCCTCGGCGGCGGGTTCGATCGGGAGTCGTTCTGGAGTGGCCTCGCGTTTCCCGATGCCTGGACGCTCGACGTCGCGGGGACGCTCCACCGCCCCGTCGCCGAGGCCCACCACTGATCGCACTCGCGTCGGCTCAGCCCGAGCCGACGTCCTCGTCGGCCTCGAGGTCCTCGTCGAGGTGGAGCACCGCCTCCAGCTCCCCCTCGTCGTGGCGCAGCTCCCAGAGCGTGGATGCGGCGACGAGCACGACCGACACGATGAGCAGCGGCACGCGGTAGTCGGCCAGGAAGCCGAGCAGGTCCTGGATGGGTGCGTCGAAGGCCTCCCCGACTCGACGGATCAGGTACAGGCGCACGAGCGTGCCGGCGAGGTTCGCCGCGAGGAACAGCGACACGCGCATCCCGGCGGCGCCGGCCATCAGGCAGATCAGGTTGTTGGGCGCGATGAACACGAGGATCAGCCCGCTGCGTCCGAACCATCGCTCGACCTGGCGCATCGTGCCGCCGAGGCTGCGGGTGCGCTTCTCCATCCAGCGCACGGCGGACTCGCCGTACCAGTAGCCCAGGAGGAAGAAGAGCGGATCGCTCACGAGCAAGCGGAGCGTGGCTACGCCGTAGTAGCTGAGGGCGTCGAGCTGGTTGGTGACCAGCACGAGGTTGCGACTGCGACTGTTCAGGAAGATCAGCGTGAGCGGGTGTGTCGTGGCGAGGGTGGTCGCCAGCGCATCGCCCACGTTCGAGGCGACGATGAGCCCGATGATGGGCGCGACGAGCAGCGCGAGCACGCGATGCGGCGGTCGCCGCCGTTGGCTGCGCGAGATGGCGGCGGCGTCGCCCGCGTCCGGCGAGCGGCCGGTGTCGTCCTCGGTGTCGTCCTCGGCGTCGTCGGGCACAGCCCGTGAGTCTGGCATCTCCTAGTCTGCCAGCGGACGCCGTCGACGATCTCAGGGGGAACATCCATGCAGGGCCTGATGCAGAACGTGCCGCTGACGCTGCCGCACCTCTTCGAGCGTGCCGAGCGGCTGTTCTTCGACAAGGAGATCGTCACGGCCACGGCCGTCGGGATCGACCGCACCACCTACGGGGCCTGGGCCGAGCGCACCCGCCGGCTCGGCGGGGTGCTCGATGACCTCGGCATCAGCGAGGCGGGGCGGGTCGCCACCTTTGGTTGGAACACGGCCCGGCACCTGGAGCTCTACTTCGGCATCCCGTGCACCAACCGCGTGCTGCACACCCTCAACATCCGGCTGTTCCCCGAGCAGCTCGTGTACATCGTCAACCACGCTGAGGACGAAGCGATCTTCGTGGACCGCTCGCTCCTCGGCCTCCTGTGGCCGTTGGTCGACCAGTTCCAGACCGTGCGACACATCGTCGTGATGGACGACGGCAAGGGGGAGGTGCCCAGCCCCGATGGTGGTCGTGCCCTGCACGACTACGAGGATCTCCTGGCCGCCGCCTCACCCGTCACGTTCCGGGTCGACGACGAGAACCGCGCGGCCGCGATGGCCTACACGAGCGGAACCACCGGCAACCCCAAAGGCGTCGTCTACTCCCACCGCTCCACCTACCTGCACACCCTCGGCGCGATGACCGCCGGGAGCCTGGGGGTGATGGAGACCGATGTCATCCTTCCCGTCGTCCCGATGTTCCATGCCAACGCGTGGGGGCTGGCGCATGCGGCAGTGGCGTCGGGCGCCAGCCTGGTGATGCCCGGTCCGGATCTGTCGGCACCGGCGATCGCCACGCTCATCGAGCGGGAGCGCGTCACGATCGCTGCCGGCGTGCCGACGATCTGGATGGGCGTGCTGCCGGAGCTCGCCGGCCGCGACACGTCCGCGCTGCGCGCCATCCCGTGCGGCGGCTCGGCCGTGCCGCGCTCGCTGTCGGAGGGCTACCGCAAGCAGACCGGCCTGCCGATCCTGCAGGCATGGGGGATGACCGAGACCAGTCCCATCGCGTCGGTCGGGCACATCAAGTCGACGATCGACGCCACCCTCGACGACGAGGGTCGCGCCGACCTGCGCACCACCGTCGGACAGCCATCGGTGTGCGTCGACGCCCGGATCGTTCGTCCCGGCAGCACCGATGAGCTTCCTTGGGACGGCGAGAGCTCAGGCGAGCTGCAGGTGCGGGGCCCGTGGATCGCGTCGGAGTACTACACCGACGAGCGCTCGCCGGAGAGCTTCACGGACGACGGGTGGCTCAAGACGGGCGACGTCGCCGTCATCGATGGGCACGGCTACATCAGGCTCGTCGACCGCACGAAGGACGTGATCAAGTCGGGTGGCGAGTGGATCTCGTCGGTCGACCTCGAGAACGAGCTCATGGGCCATCCGAGCGTGGCCGAGGCGGCGGTCATCGGCGTGGCCCATCCCAAGTGGGCGGAGCGTCCGCTGGCCTGCGTGGTGCTCAAGGCAGGGGAGCAGCTCACGAAGGACGAGGTGCTCGCCTTCCTCGAGGACAAGGTCGCCAAGTGGTGGCTGCCCGACGATGTCGTGTTCGTCGACGAGATCCCCAAGACGAGCGTGGGCAAGTTCTCCAAGAAGGACCTGCGCGACAAGTTCGCGGACTACGAGCTGCCCACGACCTGAGCCCGAGCGCTATGCGCCGGCGAGCTCGCTGAGCAGGGCTCGCGTGGCCTTGGTCTCGGCCTCGTCGGTGACGAACTCGACCGCCGCGAAGTCGGTGGCCCCGGCCGCGGCGAACGCGTCGAGCCCAGCGCGCACCTCGTCCTCGGAGCCGATGATCGACACGTCGGCGGGTCCGCCTGCTCCTTCGGTGTCCATGACGCCCCGATACGAGGGGAGATCGTTGTAGCCGGCGAGGAGCGCGGCCACGGTGCCGCGGACGCGCTCCGCGTCGTTGGTGACGCACACCGGCACGCTGGCGACGATGCGAGGCGCGGGTCGTCCGGCCTCGGCCGCCGCGGCATCGAGCGGCGGCTTGATCTGCTCGGCGATGGCCTTCGGGCCACTGAGCCACAAGATCGCGCCGTCGGTGCGTCCTCCCGCCAGCTTCAGCATGCGGGGCCCCATCGCGGCGAGCATCACCCGCGGGGCCGGGGCGGGCGCGCCTCCCAGGCCCTCGACCTCCGCCGACCAGATGTCGCCGCTGACAGAGACCTTGCGGTCGGCGAGGACTGGAAGCAGCACCGACAGGTACTCGTCCATGTGCTTGGCCGGCGTCGCGAACGGGATCTTCAGCGTGCCCTCGACGCTCGACTTGTGGGCCAGGCCGATGCCGAGGACCAGGCGGTCGCCGATGGCGTCCTGCACGGTGAGGGCCTGGCCGGCGAGCATCAGCGGGTGCCGTGGCCACGTGGGGATCACGGCGGTACCGAGCTCGATCGTGCTCGTACGGGCACCCATCATGGCGATCGTGGTGAGCGCATCGGGCGCTCCGAGCTGTGCGAGCCAGTAGGACGTGAAGCCGGCCGCCTCTGCCTCAGCGGCGTGGTCGACGATCTGGCTGACTGGTGCCCCGAGGGCGATGAGACTGGAGCCGTTGATCCCGATGCGCATCCCGGCATCATGCCTCACCGGAACCCTCGCCGGTTGGGGCGGTGCGACGACGACCTCATAGCCTCGGCCGCGTGAGCTGGCGCTTTGCCCTGACCCCCACCTGGCTCGTCCGGCACGTGCTCGTCGCGGCGCTGATCGCGGCGATGGTCTCCGCCGGCCTGTGGCAGCTTCGTCGGCTCGACGAGAAGCAGAGCTACAAGGCGCTCGTGGAGGCACGTCAAGAGGAGCCCGTGGCCGACGTCACCGACGTGGTCCCCGTGGGAGGGGCGGTGGGGGACGCGGCGGTGCGCGACGTCCTCTATCGCCGGGTGCGGGCAACGGGCACGTACGCGGTCGATGACACCGTGGTGGTCGAGAACCGGACGTACAACGCAGCTCCCGGTGCCTGGGTGCTCACCCCGCTCGAGCTCGACGACGGCACCGCGGTGCTGGTGAACAGGGGTTTTCTGGGCTTTGACCGAGACGGGGAGATCGTGGCGCCCGCCCCGCCTGGCGGCCAGGTGACGGTGGAGGGCCTGCTGTTCCCCAGCCAGGCGCGCGGCAGCTTTGGCCCGACCGACCCGGCCGAGGGCCGCCTCGAGGTGATGGCCAGGGTCGACCTCGATCGGCTCGATCAGCAGGTCGACACCGACCTCCTGCCGACCTACATCCAGCTCGTCACGAGCGACCCGTCCGAGCCCACCGGGGCTCCTGGCGCGCCGCAGCTCGTGGCCCTCGGTCCTCCCACCCCCGACGAGGGCCCGCACCTCTCCTATGCCGTGCAATGGCTCATCTTCACGGTGATCGCCACCGGGGGCTACGGCCTGCTGCTTCGGCGAGTGGCCCGCGATCGAGGCCGGGAGCTGCTCGTCGACGATGCCGGCCCCCGCGAGGGCGGCTGAGCGCTCGGGTTCAGCCCGGCTGGGGTGGCGTCGTGCCCGCCGGCTTCTGGGCCTCGGGTGCCGTCGTCGGGGCCTTCTTGGCGGTAGGGGACTTCGTCGCGGCGGCCTTCTTGGGGCTGGAGGTCTTGCTTGAGGTCTTCGTGGCGGTGGCGGACTTCGTCGTGGTCTTCTTGGCGGAGGGGGACTTCGTCGCGGCGGCCTTCTTGGTGCTCGGGATCCTGCTCGTGGGCTTCTCGGCGGCTGGGATCTTGGTCGACGTGAGGGCTGGAGCCTCGGCGGCGACCGGCGAGCTGGGCGCCTTCGTCGCGGTCACGGAGCCGTCAGGTCCCGGTGCCGCGCGCAGCTCGTCGTCGTTGTCGTCGGACGCGGGTGCGGACGGCGTTGCCGTCTCGCGGGTCGGTGGGGTCGGCGACCGGTCGACCGCCGAGGGATCGGCCTGGGCGGCGTCGGCGCCTCGCAGCGGGGGTCGGAGGCTTGATGCCGAGGCACCGGTGGCTAGGGCCCGCTCGACCCGATCGCCCAGGCGGGTGAGCTGGCCCTTGAGCCCGTCGAGCTCCCGCTGGAGGGTCTCCGCGAGCGTCGGCTGGAGGGCGGTGACGGGCGCGGCCGGAGCGTCGTCGGCACCGCTCCGCCACCGTCGGCCCCCGCGTCGCTCGACGACGGCCCGGGTCTCGGCGAGCTCGAGCGTGAGCGTCGCGAGCGCCCGAGTGGTCTCCTCGTGGCGGCGATCCAACGCCTCCTGGAGGGTCTCGGTCTGCTCCACGGACGTAGGCATCTCGGCGAGGACCGCGGCGATCCGCTCGCCGGCCGCAGTCTGCTGATCGAGCTGTTCGAGGGCTCGGGCGAGGCCAGCGGAGATCGCGGTGCCCAGGTCGTCGAGCTGTGCCTCACCGGCCGGCGTGATGCGGCTCTGCGAGGTGATCGTGGCGCTGAGCCGGGCCAGCTGCGTGGCCACGGGACCGAGGTCGGGAAGCGGGAGGTCGGTGAGGCGCGTGCCCAGCAGCTCGAGCGCGGCCTCGACGGGGGTCAGGTCGGGCGGGGTCAGCCGATCGAGATGACCGGTGATCTCGGACAACGCGCTCCGCATGGCCTCGTTGTCGACGAGCACGGCTCGGGTGAGCTGCTCGAGCTCCTCGAAGCGAACCCGCAGGCGTTCCTCGAGGGTCGCGTCGATGCGGCCCTCGGTGGCCCGCAGTCGCCCGATCAGGCGCTCGTCGAGCTCCTGGATCGTCTGGTCGCGGGCGTCGTCGACGGCTGCGGTGATCGCGGTTCGGAGCCCACCGACCGATGCTGCGATGCCATCGGCGGCCGCCGTGGCACGGGCCAGCGCCAAGGTCTGCTCGTTGGCGGACTCTCGCCCGGCCTCGATGCCGCGCTCGGTGGTGGCCTCCAAGGCGCCGATCGCCGTCACCGCGTCGGCGAGCCCTGCGGAGAGCGTGGTGATCGGCGCGGTCTGGTCAGCGATCGCATGGGCCAGAGAGCTGAGCACCGCGAGGTCGGTCTGCAAGGACCGTGCCGTGGTGGCCAGCCCCTCGAGTGCGCGCGACGGGTCGGGGATGGCGGCAACCTGCTCGCGCACCGTGTCAGGCAGGGACGCGAGGCTGGTGCGAACGTCGTCAATCTGGTCGTGGACAGGCTGCAGGTCCACCGTCGGGAGTGCGTCGAAGCGGTCGGCGACGGTGGTGCGCAGACCGTCGAGCTCAGCGGTGAGGCGCGTGACCTCGGTGCGAAGCGCAGCATCGTCGTGCACCGGGATGGCCGCGACTCGCTCCCCGAGCCGGACCACGCCCTCCGCGAGCGCGTGGACGGACTCGATCTGTGGCAGCCCGTCGATCGCACCGCGGAGCTGGTCGAGCTGGTCAGCCACTGCTGCGACCGACGCGCGCACGGCCGCATCGTCGGGTGGTGGAACCGCCTCGATCTGCTCGCGAAGCGCTTCGAGGCGTGCCTCGACGGGGGCGAGGTCGGGGCGGGGGAGGGCGTCGATCTGGCCACGGAGGTCGGTGAGGCCGCCCTGCACGGGCCCGAGGTCGACCGTCGGGATGGCAGCGATCTCGTTGCGCAGCGCCGCCAGGCCCTCCTCGACGGGCCCCAGGTCGGGGTGGGGCAGCGCCTCGATCTGCTCGTGGAGGTCGGTGAGACGGGTGTGGATCGACCCGAGGTCGACGGCGGGAATGGCACCGATCTGCTCGCGGACCCGCTCGATGTCCGCGTGGAGTGCTTCGGGTTCCGCGCTGGGCAGGGCGTCGATCTGCTCGTAGAGATCGGTGAGACGGGTGTGGATCGACCCGAGGTCGACGACGGGGATGGCCGTGGGGATCGCGGCGACCTGATCGCGGAGCTGAGCCATCCCGATGTGCACCGGATCGAGATCCGGGACCGGGAGGGCGTCGATCTGTGCGCGGAGGTCGGTGAGGCGCGTGTGGAGGGGGACGAGGTCGACGGTGGGTGTGGTGGCGATGTCGTCGCGGAGGGCGGTGAGGTGTTCTTCGATGGGGGCGAGGTCGGGGCGGGGGAGGGCGTCGATCTGTGCGCGGAGGTCGGTGAGGCGGGCGTGGAGGGGGCCGAGGTCGACGGTGGGTGTGGCCGAGATCTGGTCGCGCAGCTGGGCGATGCTGATGTGGACGGCATCGAGATCGACCACGGGCGCGGCGGCGACCAGCTCGTGCAGCTCGGTCAGCCGGGCGTGGAGGGGGGCGAGGTCGGGTCGCGGGATGCCGGTGATCTGCTCGCGCAGCTCCGAGAGCCGTCGATGGATCGCATCGAGGTCGGGGACCGGCGCGGTGGCGACCTGTTCAGCGAGCTGGGCGATCTCGATGTGCACCGCATCGAGATCCGGTTGCGGCAGGGCAGCGAGCTGCTCGCGGAGGAGGTCGAGCTGCGAGCCGATCGGACCGAGGTCGGGTTCCGGAAGCGCGGCGATGTCGCTGCGCACGGCGCTGATCTCGGCGCGCACTCCAGCGTCGTCGGGGGCTGGGATGGCTCCGATGAGGGCGCGCACCTCGTCGAGCTGGTCGTGGAGCGGGCGGAGGTCGCGCGCGGGGATCGCGGCGACGCGCGCGTGGAGCACATCGAGTCGCTCCACCAGCGGCTCGATGTCGGGCAGCACGAGTCCCTCGACGCGCTGGCGCATCTCGCTGAGCAGCGCGGCCATGCTGTCGAGCGCGTCTCGGCGCGCGACGCTGCCGAGCGACCGGTCGATGCCCGACACGCGTTCGCTGAGCTCGCTCACGGCGCCGAGCACCGCCTCGTCGTCGGCGACGGGCAGTGCGGCGAGCTGCTCGCGCAGCGCGGCGATGCCCGCGTGCACGGAGTCGACATCGGGCTGGGGGATGGAGGCGATCCGGTCCTGCAACGCCTCGATCGCTGAGTGCACGGGGCGGAGATCGGCGACAGGAACCGCCGCGACGTCGGACTGAAGGTGGTCGAGGCGATCGAGGACGGGTTGCAGGTCTGGGATCGCGAGCCGTTGCACCCGTTCGTCGACCGCGCCGAGACGAGCGTTGACCGCCGCCATCGTCTCGTCGTTCGACAGCTCGGTGATCGATCGCTCGAGCCCCCCGAGCTGCTGGGCGAGACCGCTGACGGCGCTCAGGACCGATCGATCATCGGGCGCAGGCAGCTGGGCGAGGGTCTCGCGCAGCCGTTGGAGCTCCTCGCGCACGCTGTCGAGGCCCTGGTCACCGTGGACACCGTCGAGCGCCTGGCGCAGGAGGTCGGTCTGGAGCTCCACCGCGGCGCCCGTCGAGCGCAGTCGCTCGACCTCGCTGCGGATCGAGCCTTCCATCTGCGCGACCTGCTGGTCGAACGATGCGAGCCTGGACTGACGTCGGAGCTCGCCCTCGGTGATCGCTTGCAGCTCGGCGCGCAGCTCGCGCACGAGGGCCAGCACCTCGCCGTCGGGCTCCCCCCCACCCCGCCCCGGGGATTCCTGACCTGACATGAGCGAGGAGGATAGGTCGTTGGTGGCCCACCCGTCGGCCATGATGACCGCGCGTGGAGCGTCCTAAGTCCGCCTGAGGGAAATCGGCGCGCTGGTAGGGTCGCAGCGTCATGACGATGCCCTCAGATCCACGGCTGCTCGTGATGCACGGGCTTCGCCTCAAGGGCTTTGCCGATGTGGCCGCGGTGTCCGACACCGTCGGCGTGCCGAAGCCTGAGGCGAGCGCGCACCTCCAGCAGCTCGTGGACGACCAGCTGGCGGTGCACCGAGACGGCCGGCTGTCCGGCTTCACCCTCACGTCTGCCGGCCGAGTCGCGCACGCTCGGCTCCTGAGCGACGAGCTCGATGCCCACGACGTGCGCGCGCCCGTCAAGGCGGCCTACGCGCGGTTCCTCGGTCTCAACGTGAAGCTGCTCGAGGTGTGCACCGCCTGGCAGCTGCGCGATGTGGACGGTGAGTCCACGCTCAACGATCACACCGACCCCGCGTATGACGACGCGGTGATCAGCGAGCTGGGCGCCCTCCACGACCTCGTCTCCCCGATCTGCGAGGACCTGGCCGCGTCGTTGGCGCGCTACGGGCACTACGGCCCCCGGTTGGCCCATGCCGTCAGTCGGGTTCGAGCAGGCGACGGGGAGTGGTTCGCCAAGCCGATGATCGACAGCTACCACACCGTCTGGTTCGAGCTCCACGAGGATCTGCTGGCCACGCTCGGGATCGAGCGCGGCGCGGAGGTGGCGGTCTGATGGGAGCGGCGAGGTTCGGTCGGGTGCTCACCGCGATGGTCACGCCCTTCGCGGCCGATGGCTCGTTCGACCCGGATGGTGCGGCAGAGCTGGCGCGGTGGCTGGTCGACCACGGGAACGACGGACTGATCCTGGCCGGCACCACCGGTGAGGCACCCACCCTCACGACCGACGAGCAGGTCGCGCTGTGGGAGGTGGTCCGCTCCGAGGTCGACGTTCCGCTGGTCGCCGGTACCGGGAGCAACGACACGCGCCACGCAGCGATGATGTGCGAGCGAGCCGCGGCTGCGGGCATGGACGGCTTGCTCGTGGTCACGCCGTACTACAACCGACCATCGCAGGCCGGCCTCGAGGCCCACTTCCGCACGGTCGCGTCGGCGACCGATCTCCCGATGCTCGTGTACGACATCCCGGGCCGCACGGGTCGCAAGATCGACCACGAGGTCCTCGTCCGCTTGGCGAACGACGTGCCGAGCATCGTGGGGCTCAAGGATGCGGCAGGGTCGCCCGCCGAGACCGCACGGGTCATCGCGGAGGCGCCCGCGGACTTCGACGTGTACAGCGGTGACGACGCGATGACCCTTCCGCTGCTGGCCGTCGGCGCGGTGGGGGTGATCGGCACCTCCACCCACTGGTGTGGGGAGGTGATGCAGGAGCTCATCGCCGCCTTCGACAAGGGCGACCACGTGCGTGCGCAGGAGCTCAACGCCTCGCTGTTCGAGTCGTACTGGTACGAGAGCCGCGAGACCGCCCAGTTCGCGCTCGCCGTGAAGGTGGCCCTGCGCGTGCTCGGCCTCCCCGGTGGACCGTGCCGACCCCCGCTCGGCCCCGAGCCCGACGCCCTCGAGCTCGAGGCGCGCACCTTGCTCGGCCGGCTCGGGATCACTCGCTGACGTCGCTGGCTGGGGGTCGCGACCGGCACGTCCGGTAGGTTCGACCCATGGCCGCTCCTGTCACCATCACGTTCCTCGGTGGACTGGGCGAGATCGGCCGGAACTGCATGGTCCTGGAGTGCGACGACCAGCTGCTCCTCCTCGACTGCGGGCTCATGTTCCCCGAGCTCGAGCATCTCGGCGTCGACCTGATCCTGCCGGACTTCACCTGGCTGCGCGAGAACAAGGATCGCGTGATCGGCTGCATCGCCACGCACGGCCACGAGGACCACGTCGGGGGCCTGTCCTACCTGCTGCGCGAGCTGTCCTTCCCGATCTACGGCTCCGCGCTCACCCTCGGCCTGGCCCGAAACCGGATCGACGAAGCGGGCTTGCTCCACAACACCGACCTCATCCCAGTGACGGACGGCGAGCGTCGTCAGATCGGGCCGTTCGACGTGGAGTTCATCCCGGTCACCCACTCGGTGCCGCACGGCTTCGCCACCGCGTTCCACACGCCCCAGGGCGTGATCATGCACACCGGCGACTGGAAGCTCGACCTCACCCCGGTCGATGGGCGGCTCACCGACCTCGCCCGCATGGGGGCGATCGCGTGCGGCGACGGCGTGCGTCTGCTCATGGGCGACTCCACCAACGCCGATGCTCGTGGTCACTCTCGCTCGGAGACCACGGTCGGCGCGGTGCTGTACGACCTGTTCCACGAGCACGAGGGTCGTCGGATCGTCATCGCCTGCTTCGCGAGCCATGTCCACCGGGTGCAGCAGATCGCCGACGCTGCCATCGGGTTCGGCCGCAAGATCGCCACGCTCGGCCTGTCGATGAAGAAGAACGTGCGGCTGGCCCGCGAGATGGGCCTGCTCAACATCCCCGACTCGTCCTTGATCGACATCGAGGACATCGGCGACCTGCCCGACGGCGACATCTGCGTGATCTCCACCGGCAGCCAGGGCGAACCGATGTCGGCGCTCACTCGCATGGCCAACAGCGAGAACCGCTGGCTCACGATCGGCGAGGGCGACACGGTGATCTTGTCGTCGCACCCGATCCCCGGCAATGAGATGAGCGTCACGAAGGTGATCGACGGCCTCGTGCGCCTCGGCGCAAAGGTCGTGCACTCCGGTCTGGAAGACGTGCACGCCACGGGCCACGCGAAGCAAGAGGAGATCAAGACGCTCTTTTCGATCGTGGAGCCGCAGTGGTTCGTGCCGGTGCACGGCGAGTACCGCCATCTCGTGCACCACCGTGAGCTCGCGCAGGTCATGGGTGTGCCGGCTGAGCGGACGCTGTTGTGCGAGGACGGCGACCAGATCACCATCGACGACGAGGGCATCCGAGTCAGTGGGCAGGTTCCCGCCGGCTACCTGTACGTCGACGGCATCGTCGGCGATGTGGGTCAGGGCGTGCTCCGCGATCGCCGGGTGCTCGCCGAAGAGGGCGTCGTGGTCGTGATCGTAACCGTCGCGATCAAAGACGGCGCCATCCTCACGGGCCCAGAGATCATCACCCGCGGCTGGGTGTACGCCCCCGAGGCGGAGGCGCTGCTCGACGAGTGTGCCGATGTCGTGCGCCAAGCGGTGAAGGATCTCTTCGCCAACAAGAGCGAGCCCGACATCGACGCGCTGCAGCGCGCCGTGCGCAAGGCGGCCGGTCGCTTCGTCAGCGCTCGCACGAAGCGCAAGCCGATGATCGTCCCCGTGGTCATGGAGGTCTAGCTCGTCCTCGTCCTCGGCCGCCGTTGGCGGCCTGCGGCGAACCTGGTGGGCTCGCCGTTCGGCTCGTCTGAGGGCTTGCTGCTACGGGGACGGCGAGGCCGCCCCTCCGCGGGCAGGGGGCTCCGGCGGAGCCTGCGCCCCCCGCATCCCCGCCCAAGGGCAACCCCGTCTGCAGTCGAGGAGGGACGACGGGCCGGCCGCTGGCATGCTGCTCGGCATGCCGGAGCTGCCCGAGGTCGAGACGGTGCGCCGTCAGCTCGAACCGCTGGTCGTCGGCCGCACGATCGTGGAGGGTTGGGGGCATCCATCGGCGAAGTTCTCGTCGGCACCGCTCGCGGCGGGCTCGAGGATCGAGCGCGTCGATCGCCGTGGGAAGTACCTGCTGCTGGGCCTTGACGACGACCGTGAGCTGATCGTCCACCTCGGCATGACCGGGCAGCTGCGGCTGCGCTCCCTCGACGGCGACCCGTATGTCCGGGCCTGGTGGGCGCTCGATGACGCCTCGGTGCTCGAGCTGCGCGACGTGCGGCGCTTCGGTCGTCTCGCTGTGGTGCGAGCGGGGGAGTGGGGGGCGCTGCCCACGCTGGCGGCGCAGGGCCCTGAGCCGTGGGATGCCGCGCTCGACGACGGCGGGCTCTGGCGCAACCTCCGACGGAGCACGATGGCGGTGAAGACCCAGCTCCTGTCACAGCGACCGATCGCGGGCGTCGGGAACATCTACGCCGATGAGGCGCTCTGGCGGGCGCGGATCCACCCCGGTCGTCGCACCGTCACCCGTGCGCAGGCCGATCGACTCCTCACGGAGCTGCGGGCGGTGCTCGAGCAGGGCATCGCCAACGGGGGCACCACCCTGCGGGACTACCGCACCCCCGACGGCGAGCCGGGTCGCAACCAGCTCGAGCTCGGTTGCTACGGCCGGGCCGGCGAGCCGTGCCTGCGCTGCGGGACCGAGCTGCGACGCTCCGTGATCACCGGACGGGGCACGACGCACTGCCCGGCCTGCCAGCCCCGCCGCTGATCCCCCCCACACCCCGCTTCTGTGCACGGCCAGCCCCACATGTCGGAGGTGCCGGTGCAGAGATCCGGGTGGCGGTGTGTCACGTGTGGCGGGAGTGGCTGGTGTTACGGTTGGGGGCACAGTGGCCACAACCCAGCGACCCCGCTCGGGAGGCACGAAGCGCGCTCCGGCCCGGAAGAAGCGCGCTCCCGCGCCCACCTTTCTCGATCGCTTGATCAGCGCGCTCGCGGCGGCGCTCGATGGCCATCGCAGCGACGTCGTGGGCCTGCTCCTGCTCGGCGTCGGTCTGGTGGCCGGCCTCGGCGTCTACCTCGACGCGGCGGGCCCCGTCGGCCGGGGCATGGACGAGGTGATCGGCACGCTCGTGGGCTGGGGCCGCCTCCTCGCCCCGATCGCGCTGGTCGGCGCCGGCGTCGTCCTCGTGCGCCGGGTGCCCGATGACGACGATCCCGGTGCCCGCTCTCACATCTGGGTCGGTGGCCTGCTCATGGCCGTGGCCGGTTGTGGGCTCCTCCACCTCGCCGGCGGTCGCCCCGGGCTGGCCGCTCCCGCCACCGAGCTGGCCGACGCCGGTGGGCTCCTCGGCATCGCCTCAGCCGGCCCGCTCGCCGCGGGGATCGCGCCGTGGGGAGCCGGGCTCCTGCTCGGCACCGTGGCCCTGGCGGGCCTCGTCGTCCTCACCCGCATCCCGGTGCGAGTCGCGGCGGAGAGCACCGCCGCGGGCGTGCGGCCTGCCGGGTCGGCCATCAGCGCCTACCTCCGCCAGACCTACGAGACCTTGTTCTCCATCGGCGACACCCCCGAGGGCATCAGCCCGCCGGGTGGCATCCGCGTCTTCGACCAGGACGACGACGCGGACGGTCCCGACACCGACGACGAGCAGCCGGCGCGCCTGTCCCGCGCCCGCAAGCCCAAGGTGGAGCTCCCCGTCCCCGACCTCGAGGTGGAGCCCACGCAGCTCGATCTCGAGCTCGGCCCGGCGGTGAAGGGATCGGCGTGGAAGCTCCCGCCGCTCTCGCTCCTGCACCGCAGCGGCACGCAGGAGGTCGACAAGGCGGCCGTGGAGCAGGCGGGTCGGGTGCTCGAGCAGGCCCTGGCTCAGCACGGCGTGGAGACCAAGCTCGTGGGGATGGTCGTCGGACCATCGGTCACGCGGTATGAGCTCGAGCTCGGCCCTGGGGTGAAGGTCGCTCGGGTCACCAGCCTCCACAAGGACATCGCCTACGCGATGGCGTCACCCGACGTCCGCATCCTGGCGCCGATCCCCGGACGCCAGGCGATCGGCGTCGAGGTGCCCAACAGCGACCGGCAGATCGTCGCGCTCGGAGACATCCTCGCGTCCGTCGAAGCCAAGCGGGCCACGCACCCGCTCGAGGTGGCCGTCGGTCGGGACATCAACGGCAAGGCCGTGCTGATGAACCTGGCCACCATGCCCCACATCCTCATCGCAGGAGCGACAGGCGCCGGCAAGTCGAGCTGCCTCAACTCCCTCATCACGTCGATCCTCATGCGCTCCACGCCTGACCAGGTGCGCATGATCCTCGTCGACCCCAAGCGCGTCGAGATGGGCCAGTACGACCGCCTGCCGCACCTGCTCACCCAGGTGGTCACCAACCCCAAGAAGGCGGCCAACGCGCTCTCGTGGGCGGTGCGGGAGATGGAGCGACGGTACGACCTCCTCGCTGAGGTGGGCTTCCGAGACATCACGGGGTACAACGCGGCGTTCGACCGGGGCGACCTGCCCAACGAGATCTCGCCGACGGGGGAGACGGTGCGCGAGTTCCCGCGCCTGCCGTTCATCCTCATCGTGATCGACGAGCTGGCCGACCTCATGATGGTGGCCGCCCGCGACGTCGAGGACTCGATCTGCCGGATCGCGCAGATGGCTCGCGCCGTCGGCATCCACCTCGTGATCGCCACGCAGCGCCCGTCGGTCAACGTCATCACCGGCGTGATCAAGGCCAACGTCCCGGCGCGCCTCGCCTTCGCCGTGTCCTCAGCCACCGACAGCCGGGTGATCCTCGACCAGCAGGGTGCCGAGCGCCTGATCGGCAAGGGCGACATGCTGCTCCTCGGGCCCACCTCGTCGGCCCCGTCGCGCATCCAGGGGTCGTGGGTGAGCGAGGAGGAGGTCCGCAAGATCGCCGGGGTGTGGAAGCGTCAGGCACCCGAGATCACCTACGACACCGAGGTCCTCGGCTCCGACGGGCACGCTGGCAGCACCGCCGGATCGGGTGCGGGTGGCACCGGTGATGACGACGACGACCTCATGATCCAAGCGATGGAGCTCATCGTGCGCTCCCAGCTGGGCTCCACGTCGATGCTCCAGCGCAAGCTCAAGGTGGGCTTCGCTCGGGCGGGCCGCCTCATGGACCTCCTCGAGCAGCGCGGCGTGGTGGGCCCCTCCGAGGGCTCGAAGGCGCGGGCCGTGCTCATGTCGGTCGAGGAGCTCGAGAACGGCATGGAGCAGGGCGACCTCTGAGGCTCCCACCGCCGGCGACGGCAGGATCGCGCGCCTTGACTACCGAAGTACCGAACCGCACCCCCTAGGATGCGAGCGGGCGGGGAGCGGCATCAGCTGTCGGGTGCTGAGGCGGGCGTTCACACGAGAGCAGACGATGCACCACATCCTTCGACGACCACACCTCGCGGGCTCGATCCTGCTCGTGGGGCTCATGCTGGCGGTCGCGCTCGGCCCCGTGATGCCGTGGTCGTCGCGCGCTGGCGCCGAGCACGTGCTCGAGCGGGCCATGATCACCCCGGCGGCCACGCCCAGCACGCCTGAGCCGACCACCACGGTGCCTCCGACCACCACGGTCCCTCCCACCACGACGACGGCACCCCCGCCGCCACCCACGACCGTCCCAGCACACCGCTTCACGATGGAGGCCTACCGGGGCCTCGGGGCATGGCTCGACGTGTACGACTGGTCGACGAGCTTCGCCAAGTACAGCCCGGCGCTGGAGGTCGATGCGATCGACCAGCTCGCCGCGCAGGGCGTGCAGACCCTGTTCATCCAGGCGTCGAAGTGGGACGCACCCGAAGACGTGGTGGACCGCCCGCGCCTCCTCACGTTCATCGATCGGGCGCACCAGCACGGCATCTCGGTGGTGGGCTGGTACCTGCCCACCCTCGAGGATCCCGGTCGTGACGTGCAGCGGCTGCTCTCGATCGCCGCCCTGCCCATCGAAGGTCTCGCGGTGGACATCGAGGCGCGCAACGTCGGTGACGTCGCCGAGCGGAATCGCCGACTCGTCGCCGTGTCCGCGGCGGTGCGGGCCGCACTCCCGGGTGAGGTGATCGGCGCCATCCCGCTCGAGCCGGTGCTGATGGAGGACGTCAACCCCAGCTACTGGCCAGGCTTCCCGTGGACCGAGATCGCGCCCAGCTACGACGTGTGGCTCCCCATGGGGTACTGGACGAACCGCCGAGGCGACTCGCCGTGGCGGGACGCCTACACGTACACAGCGACGAACATCGACCGCGTCCGGGCCCACATCGGACGACCGGATGCTCCGGTGCACGCGCTCGGCGGGATCGGCGACGCGACGACGGTCCCCGACCTGCAGGGGTTCCGAACGGCGGCACTGGAGCGCGGTGCGCTGGGAGGCAGCATCTACGACTTCCGCACCACTGCCGCGCCGCACTGGCCCGAGCTGCTGCCCTTCCGGGCGCTCCGCCCGTAGTCCTCTCCACCGGCTGGCGCAGCACGGCGCCGAACCGCCCGATACGTTCGTCCGATGTTCGATCTCGCGACAGCCGCAGTGGAAGCTGCGCTGGCCGCAGGGGCCACCTACGCGGACGCCCGCATCATGGTCGTGCGCTACGAATCGATGAGCGCCAAGAACCGCTCGGTCGAGGAGCTGCTCAAGACCGAGACAGCCGGCATCGGGGTGCGAGCACTGATCGGCTCGTCGTGGGGGTTCGAGTCCACGCCTGACCTCAGCGTTGCTGCGGCTCGGCGCGTCGGGGAGCGGGCGGCAGCGGTGGCCCGGGCCAGCGCCCGCGTCGCGGGTCCGCCTCTGGAGCTGGCACCGACGCCGGTGGTCGTGGCGTCTTGGGCCAACGAGTGGGAGGTGCACCCCCTCGACGACGTCGGGATCGGTGAGCGCGCCGACCTGCTCGTGGAGGTCACCGGCGTGATGGCCGATGGTGGGGTGCCGCTCGCCCAGGCCAGCCACCAGATCTGGGACACGGAGAAGTGGTTCGCGTCGAGCGAGGGCAGCCGGATCGACCAGCACATCGTGGAGTGCGGGGCGGTGATCGACGCGACGGCCATCGGTGACGGGGAGACGCAGCGGCGGAGCTTCCCGGGGGTGCGCGGCCAGTTCGGCACCAGAGGGTGGGAGCTGGTGCGCGAGCTCGACCTGGTCGGCAACGCGCCGAGGGTCGCGGAGGAGGCCCAGGCGCTGCTCCGCGCGCCGCAGTGCCCGTCGACCACCACCACGCTCATCCTGGGCAGCGAGCAGATGGCCCTCCAGATCCACGAGTCGATCGGCCACGCCATCGAGCTCGATCGCATCCTGGGTTGGGAAGCGGCCTTCGCCGGGACCTCCTGGCTCGACCCCGCCCAGCTCGGGTCGCTGCGCTATGGGTCGGATCTCATGAACGTCACCGCCGACGCGACGCTTCCCGGCGCGCTCGGCAGCTTCGGCTACGACGACGAAGGCGTGCCCGCACAGGCGGTGGACATCGTGCGCGACGGCACCTGGGTGGGGGTGCTCTCCGGTCGAGACTCCGCACCGCTGATCGGGCGGGCCTCCGGTGGGATGGTCCGAGCCGACGGAGCGGCCCGACTGCCCATGGTGCGGATGACCAACGTCGGGCTCCTTCCCGGAGACAGCTCGCTGGCCGAGATGATCGCGGCCACCGAAGACGGCATCTACATGGACACCAACCGGTCGTGGTCGATCGACGACAAGCGCCTCAACTTCCAGTTCGGGTGTGAGATCGCGTGGGAGATCAAAGACGGCACCCTCGGGCAGATGCTGCGAAATCCCACCTACACGGGGATCGGCCCGCGATTCTGGGCATCGATGGACATGGTGGGCGGCCCTGACGAGTGGGTGTTCTGGGGGACGGCGAACTGCGGCAAGGGCCAGCCGATGCAGGTCGGCCACACTGGGCACCCCGCGGTGCCGGCGCGCTTCACCGACGTGCGGGTGGGGGTGCGCTGAGTGGCGACCACGTGGGACCCGGCCACCGATCCAACCGTGCAGGCTGGGTTCGACACGTGTGAGCGGGTGCTCGCGCTCGTGGGCGACCGCGCCGAGGCGCTCGTCACGCGGGGGCAGGGCCGCAGCGCGCTGACCCGATTCGCCAACAGCCGGATCCACCAGAACATGGATGGCGACGACGACCAGGTGCGACTGCAGGTCGTCCTGCCCGGGGGCCGGGCCTCGCAGGCCACCACCACCCGCACCGACGAGGTGAGCCTCGCCCGACTCGTGGACGAAGCCGTCGCGGCAGCCGCCCTGCTGCCGGAGGACCGTCAGCACCCCGGTCTGGCCGGTCCACGCCCGCTGCCCACCGTCGACCACTTCGACGGGCACACGGCGTCGTGCACCCCCGACGACCGAGCGTCGATCGTCGCCGAGTTCGTGGCCACCGGGGCGGGCCTCGAGTCGGCCGGCTACTGCTCGACGGAGAGCCTGGTGCACGTGCTCGCCTCCTCTGCCGGGCTGCGGTGTGCGAGTCGGTCGACCATGGCGCAGATCGATGCCATCCACCGCGCCCCAGCCGCGGCCGGTCCGCCCACCGACGGCTTCGGCCAGTGCACCTCGCAGCGCGTAGCCGACCTCGACGGTCGGCGGATCGGCGAGGTCGCGGCCCAGAAGGCCACCGCCGGCGCGGCTCCCATCGAGCTCGAACCAGGCGCCTATGAGGTGGTGCTCGAACCCAGGGCGGTCGCATCGATCCTGCTGTTCCCGGCCTGGCTCGGCTTCAACGGCAAGGCCGTTGCCGAGGGGACGAGCTTCGCCCACGTCGGTGAGCAGCAGTTCGACGACAAGGTCCACCTGTGGGACGACGCCACCGACCCTCGTGCCCTCGGCCGCCCGTATGACGCCGAGGGCACCCCGAAGCGGCGGCTCGACCTCGTGGCCGCCGGCATCACGGTCGGGCTCACCCACGATCGGCGCAGCGCGGCCCTCGCGGGGGTGGAGTCCACGGGGAGCTCGATCGGCTCGGACTCGTTCGGCGGGTACCCGAGCGACCTCTTCCTCGGTGGCGGCGACGAGTCGCTCGACGATCTCATCGCCGGCGTGAGGCGCGGGTTGCTGGTGACCGACCTCTGGTACAACCGCATCCTCGACCCCAAGACCCAGGTCGTCACCGGGCTCACCCGCAACGGGCTGTTCCTCATCGAGGATGGTGCGGTCGTGGCGCCGGTGCAGAACCTGCGCTACACGCAGTCCGTGGTCGCCGGTCTCGGCCCTGGCCACGTGCTCGGCCTCGGCAACGACGCGCAGCTCGTGAGCAACGAAGGGGGCGTCGTCCACGTGCCGAGCGTTCGGCTCGCCTCATGGAGCTTCACCGGCAACGCTCAGGGCTGAGCGAGGGCCCTCCTTGAGGTGCTAGCAACGGCGCATGGACATCCAAGAGCTGGCCACTGGCCTGCAGTTCCCCGAGGGGCCCGTCGCCTTCGCCGACGGTTCCGTCGTGCTCGTGGAGATCGCCCGCGGCACCCTCACGCGGGTCACCGCCGATGGCAAGGTCGAGGTGGTCGCTGAGCTGGGCGACGGGCCCAACGGCGCAGCGCTGGGTCCCGACGGCGCGATGTACGTGTGCAACAACGGGGGCTGCTTCACCTGGGACGACATGATGGGGCTCACGCTCCCCGGCGCCGTCCCGGCAACGTGGACGGGGGGTTCGATCCAGCGCGTCGACCTCGACACGGGGGCGGTGACCACGCTCTACACGGCGTCCTCGAGCGGCCCGCTGCGCGCACCCAACGACCTCGTGTTCGACGGGCACGGTGGGTTCTGGTTCACCGACCACGGCGTTCGCCAGGAGCGCACCAGCGACCGCACCGGCATCCACTACGCGCTGGCCGACGGCTCACGCTGCGAAGAGGTCGTCTTCCCGCTCGACGCGCCGAACGGCGTGGGCCTGTCGCCCGACGGCTCACGCGTCTACGCGGCGGAGACCCACACCGGCCGGGTGTTCTGGTGGAACATCACGGCGCCGGGCGAGGTCTCCCGCGACAACCCGATCGGCCACGGCGGCAACCTGCTCGCGGGGCTGCCTGGCATGCAGCTGCTCGACAGCCTGGCGGTCGACGGCGACGGCTGGGTGTGCGTGGGAACGCTCGTCAACGGCGGCATCACCGCCATCTCACCCGACGGTGCCACCGTGGAGCACGTGCCGCTCCCCGACCCGCTCGTCACGAACATCTGCTTCGGCGGGGCCGACCTCCGCACCGCCTACGCAACCCTGTCGGGAACGGGCACGCTGGTCAGCTTCCCGTGGCCCCGCCCCGGCCTGCGCCTGCACCACGCCCGCTAACCCCTTCTCTGCACCCTCACCCACGAATGCCGTGGATGTGTGCGCACAGAACGCGCCCTTTAGCCTGGGTCCCTATGCCCGGGCCGCGCACCTTCTTCGTCGAGACCCTGGGATGCCCGAAGAACCAGGTCGACTCCGACAAGCTCGTCGGCACGTTCCTGGCCGATGGCCTCACCGCGGTGGCGGACGCGTCGCAGGCCGATCTCGTCGTCGTGAACACCTGCGCGTTCATCGAGGAGGCTCGGCAAGAGTCGATCGACGTCGTGCTCGCGCTGGCGGAGCGCAAGGGCGACGACGCTCGGCTCGTCGTCACGGGCTGCATGGCCGAGCGCTACGGCGAGGAGCTCGCGGCCGCGCTGCCCGAGGTCGATGCCGTGGCCGGCTTCGGCGTGCCCGTCACGCTCGGCCGCAAGCCCACCGATCCGCCCTTGCCCAGCTTCGACCTCCTCAACCTTCCCCGACCGGCTTCCGCGCGGCCGTGGGCGTACGTGAAGGTCGCCGAGGGATGCGACAAGGCGTGCGGGTTCTGCGCGATCCCGAGCTTCCGAGGCCCGCAGCGGTCGCGCACCCTGCAGCAGGTGCTCACCGAGGTCGACGCGCTGGTGGCGGGCGGAGCGCGCGAGGTCGTGCTCGTCGCGCAGGACCTGGCCAGCTACGGGCGCGACCAGGGGGTGGGCACGAAGGACATCGTCCCGCTCGTGCAGGCCGTGGCGGAGCGGGTCGACTGGGTGCGGCTGCTCTACCTCTACCCGAGCGACCTCACCGATCCGCTCATCGACACGATCATCGCCACCGGCGTGCCGTACTTCGATCTGTCGCTCCAGCACGTGTCCGTGCCGCTCGTGCGCCGCATGCGTCGCTGGGGCGACGGGGCGAAGTTCCTCCGGCGCATCGGCGACATCCGCGAGCGCGCCCCCGAGGCCGCGTTCCGCTCGAACTTCATCGTCGGGTACCCCGGCGAGACCGAGGACGACCACGACCAGCTCCTCGAGTTCGTCGCCGAAGCCCAGCTCGACTGGTGCGGCTTCTTCGCCTACTCGCGCGAGGAGGGCACCTACGCGGCCGACCTCGACGGCACCGTCGAGCGCTCGCTCATGGACGAGCGGTTGGCCGAGCTCCGTGAGCGGCAGGATCGCATCACCGCGGCCCGGCGCGACGCCCTGGTCGACACCGTGGTCGACGTGCTCGTCGACGCGCCAGGTGTGGCCCGCAGCCACCGCGAGGCGCCAGAGATCGACGGCATCATCAACGTGCCCGACCACCTCGAGGTGGGATCGATCGTGCGGGTGCGCATCACCGGTGCCGAGGGCCCCGACTCCTACGCTGAGCCGGTGGTGCTGGCCGGAGCTCTGTCGTGACCGCCCAGTTCGGCCCCTCCGCGCTTGCCACCCCCGCCAACCTGCTCACGGTGGGTCGGCTGGTCCTCACCGTGCCGCTCCTCATGATGGTGGTGGACACGGGGGCGACATGGCCGGCGGTCACGCTGTGGACCGCCCTGTGCGTCACCGACGGCATCGACGGCCGCATCGCCCGCCGCCACGGCACGACGCGCTCGGGCGCCTTCCTCGACCCGCTCGCCGACAAGGTGCTCGTGCTGGGTGGCCTGGCTGCGCTCGTCGCGAACGACACCTTCTGGTGGCTCCCCGCGCTCATCATCGGTGCGCGCGAGCTCGGCATCCAGGCGTTCCGGTCCTACTGGGGGAAGAAGGGGCTCGCGGTGCCGGCCACCGCGCTGGCCAAGGCCAAGACGGTGTTCCAGGAGGTGGCGATCGGGTTCGGCCTCCTCCCGATCACGGCCACCGACGCCACCTGGGTGGCCAACGGTGTGCTCTGGGCCGCGGTGGTGCTCACGGTGGTCACCGGTGTCCAGTACGTCCTGGCCGGGAGTCGGTTCGCGACGACCCTCGGCAACCGGTAGCCGCGGTGCGCTGCGAGGTCGTCGCGGTCGGAACCGAGCTGCTCCTCGGGCAGATCGTCGACACGAACTCCTCCTGGATGGGCGAGCAGCTCGCGCTGCGGGGGATCGAGCACCTGCGCCAGACCAAGGTGGGCGACAACCAGGCACGCATCGTGCAGGTGCTGCGTGAGGCACTCGAGCGTGCCGACGCGGTGATCGTGTGCGGGGGCCTCGGACCAACGCAGGACGACATCACCCGCGAGGCGATCGCCGAAGTGATGGGGGTGGGGCTCGTGCGCCACGACCACCTCGCAACGATGATCCGCGAGATGTTCTCGCGGCGCGGCCGCGCGATGCCGGAGAACAACATGCGCCAGGCCGACGTGCCCGACGGCGCCGTCCCGATCGAGCAGCGCGTCGGCACGGCGCCGGGGCTGCTCTGTCCGATCGGCGACAAGGTGATCTACGCGGTACCCGGTGTGCCGTATGAGATGCGCGAGATGCTCGAACGCGCGGTCCTTCCCGATCTGGAGGCGCGCGCCGGCGTGCGCCAGATCTTCGTGAGCCGCACGCTGCGCACGTGGGGGGAGAGCGAGTCCCGCATCGCCGAGCTGCTCGGCCCACGCCTCGACGCGCTCGAGCTCGTCGGCAACCCCACCATCGCCTTCCTGGCCAGTGGCATCGAGGGCATCAAGGTGCGCCTCACCGCACGCGCCGACGACGCACCAGCGGCCGATGTGCTGCTCGACGCGGAGGAGGCGGAGGTGCGAGCGGTGCTCGGCGACCTCGTCTTCTCGTCGGCCGACGAACCGATGGAGGCGGTCATCGGGCGCATGCTGCGCGAGCGCGGCCTCACGGTCGCGGTGGCGGAGTCGCTCACCGGGGGTCTCGTCGCCTCGCGCATCGTGTCGGTGCCCGGTTCGAGCGACTGGTTCCGTGGCGGCGTGGTGGCCTACGCGAGCGAGGTCAAGCACAAGGTGCTCGATGTCCCCGACGGACCGGTCGTGTCCGAGGCAGCCGCCACCGCGATGGCCGACGGCGTGCGGCGCCTGCTCGGCGCGGATGTCGGGCTGTCCACCACCGGCGTCGCTGGCCCCACCGAGCAGGAGGGCCAACCGCCCGGCACCGTGTGGCTCGGCATGGCGATCGGCGACGACGTCGACGCGGTGCAGATCCGCCTCCCCGGCGACCGCGACCGCATCCGCCAGATGACGGTGATCAGCCTCCTCGACCGCCTCCGCCACCGCCTGGCCTGACCCACCTCCCTCCGCTTGTCTGCACACCCACCACCGCATGGCGGCGGTACCAGTGCACAGAACCGGGATTCCGCGAACCAGATGGGGCTGGCGAGCGTCAAAGGGGGCATGAGAGCTGTGGGGGCTTCGACCGACCTGGAGGCGCTGCTCATCGAAGGCTATGGCCGCGCCTACCGCACCGCCTACCTGATCATGCGCAACCCCGCCGACGCGGAGGAGGCGGTGCAGGAGGCGTTCCTGCGCGTCTGGCGGTTCCGTGACGCCCTGCCCGCCGACGACGGCG
>JBQTKH010000021.1:0-6530 GCA_052386335.1 Microthrixaceae bacterium | reverse complement strand
GTCCACCACAGCGTCGATCACTACATCGAGCAGCTCGAGGCGATGGTCGAGGTGGTCGGCTCGATCTGAATCAGGTGGGCAGCGCGGCGTCCCACGCCCAGGGCGTCACCGTCACGAACGGCGCGGCAAGGAGGGGAGCGGCCCCCGGGGCGGTCCACCGCTCGCGGAGCGGTGCCTCCAGGCGCTGGCCCACGAGCGCGGGGTTGTCGTCGAGGTAGAGCACGGTGAGGCTTCGCGCCTCGGTGACGGCGAGACGGTCGTGGAGCGATGCGCTACCAGCGAACGTCCACGCTCCGGCCACCCCCTCGACCTCGAGGAGGCCCGCGACCGATGAAGGCGCGCCGTCCTCCATGAGCAGGTAGACGCCGCGGTGCGGTCGCCACGGCAGCACGTCCGCTCCGACCAGCACCCGCGGTGCCGCTGCCATGTCGGCGACTCGGTAGCCCCCGAGCTCGACGGGTGGGAGCAGCGCAGGCATCCGTCCCGCCTCGCGGAGGTCCTTGCCGAGCGCGAAGAACGTGTCGAGTCCGGGATCGACGGGGTCGGCGAAGAGATAGGCGACGACGTGGTCGACGTCGCCGGAGGGAGGTGTGCTCGCCGCCCGTACCGCACGACACGCGGCCGTGGACACCCAGCGGGTTCCAGAGCGCATCCCGGTGATCCGGTACTGCTCGGGGAGGTGGTCGAGGCCGTGCCACTCGAGGTACTCGGCGTCACGGCCATCGACCGACCGCGCTGACATCGAGACCACCGCGACCCGGACATCGGACCGGCCGTGGCGGGTCACCGTGGATGTCGCGTCGGAGGGCTGGCCCTCGAGGTGGCTCAGAACGTCGTACCTACCGGCGCCTTGAGCTCGTAGCTGACGCCGAACACCGAGGTGCGCTGGCCGTTGAAGTAGAGGCGTGTGCAGTCCGGGCTGAGCGCGAGACCGGTGATCTCCGAGGCGGTCGGGATGGGCGACGGGCTCTCCATGCCGTGCTGCGGGCCGGTGGCGCGGAGGAGGGCGGCCGCGGTCCGGGAGCCGTCGCCATGCGTCTCGATCACGACGATCTCCATGTTGTCGCCGTCCTCGGCCACGTAGATGTTGCCCGTCTCGGGCGACACGATGATGCCGTCGACACCGTTGAGCACGTCGAGTCCGCTGGCTTCGCCGTCGTAGAGCACCTCGATGGTCTCGGGCGTCGTTCCGGAGGCAAGGGTGAGGGCCCACACCCGGTTGTCGCCCTTGGTGGTGAACAGCACCGTCCCGTCGTGGTGGAAGCACCCTTCACCGCCCTTGAACGCCGTGGCGCCCACGGCGGCAGCCTGCGTGCGCGTTGCGGTGGTCGCGGCCGTCGGATCGATGGGACCGACCCAGGTGACCGGACCGCTCTCGCCGGAGGTGATCCTGAGCGCCTCGAGCACGCCGGCATCGAGGCTGGCAGGACCACTGAGCCCGGGGCTCGGCGTGAAGCGGTAGAGGCAGCCGTCGCCGAGATCCTCGGTGAGGTACACACGTCCGAGGGCATCGAACGACGCCGCCTCGTGCTTGAAGCGACCGAGCAGCGGCTTCTCCCGCGCCAGTGCGCCGCCCTTGTCCGCGGGATCGCACTCGAAGACCCTGCCCGCATGCGACGGCGGCGCGCCGGGGGTGCGGACGGTGAAGTCGACCTCCTCACAGGAGAGCCACGTGCCCCACGGTGTCGCTCCGCCCGCGCAGTTCGAGCGCGTGCCCTTGAGGACCCAGTATGCGTCGACGATGTCGCCGCTCGCGTTGAACACGATGGCGCTGGCACCTCCGAGGAGGTCCTGCACGTCGGGGAGCAGCTCGACGTCGGCCGCCGGGGGGTTCTCGCTGTTGACGACGAGGATCCATCCGCCACCGACCGTCGGGAAGCAGGCGGCCCCGTCGGGGAAGATCGGCCACACGTGCGGGGTCAGCCCCACCGGCGCACCGGACCGGGCGATCACCCGGCCGGCGAAGTCGGCGGGGTACATCAGGCCGTCCGCGTCGGGCGCGCCGAGGGAGCCGTAGCTGCTGTGCTCGGCGTCGATGGCGGGGCCGGCCAGCGCGGACTGCCAGAAGGCGTCTCCGAAGGCGAGTGCGCCCGCGCCGGCGAGCGCGGAGCGAAGGAAGCTGCGTCGGTCCATGGTGAGGGAGGTTCGACCGCGCCGGCCCGCCCACCTGCCCGAACCCCACAAATGGGTCGAAGCGCGCAGGTGGGAGCCCGGCGTGGAGCGAAGTCCCACGGATGACCGCGATCCCTCGACGAGCGTTCCTGGCGGGTGCCGCCACCGCCGCGCTGACCGGCCCGTACCTGCTCCGTCCGGCCCCGGCCCGCGGCGGAACCTCCTCGGCGGCCGCGGACTGCCCGATCGACCACATCGTTGTGCTCACGATGGAGAACCGGAGCTTCGACCACTACTACGGCTCGCTCTCGTTGGTCGAGGGGCGCACCGACGTGGATGGCCTGAGCGGCGTCGAGCGCAACGCCTGGTCGAACGGTGACGTCGTCGACGCGTTCCCGCTCTCGGGAACGACCTGCAACCGACTCGACCCGCCGCATGAGTGGGTGTCGTCCCGCCTGCAGTGGAACGGCGGCCTCAACGACGGCTATCTGCGCGCCGTCGAGCACCACTACCCGGAGGCCGAGGATCCCGCGACCCGCCCGCCCGACGCGGCCGACGTCATGGGCTACTACGTGCGCGCCGATCTTCCCTTCGCCTACGGGGCGGCCGACGAGTTCACGATCTGCGACCGCTACTTCTCGCCGATCGGCGCGCCGACGTTGCCCAACCGGCACTACCTCCACTGCGCCACCGCGGGAGGTCTGAAGGACAACTACCTCGACTCCCGCCCCAAGGGCGCGAGCCCGAGTCCGCAGGGCGATCCCACCTACGGCTTCGACTTCCCCACGATCTACCAGGAGCTGTCCGACAAGGGCGTCGACTGGCGCGTGTACTTCAGTGAGGCACCGTTCACGATGCTGTACCGGTGGCCGAAGGACAACCACCCGGAGCGGTTCACACCGATGGCCCAGTTCTACGCCGATGCAGCGCGCGGCGATCTGGCGTCGTTCACGACGATCGACCCCGGCTACTTCACGGCCTCGGATCACGCGCCGCAGAACGTGCAGCTCGGTCAGCTCTTCATCGCGTCGGTGTACTACGCGCTGGCCGCGTCACCAGCGTGGGAGCGCACGGCGCTCATCGTCACCTATGACGAGGACGGCGGCTTCTACGACCACGTCAGCCACCGCCGCGGGCTGGTGGACGAGCGCGCGAACCCCGATCTCGCCGAGGACTTCTCGAAGTCCGGCGGACGGCTCCCGACCATGGTGCTCGGACCGTGGGCCAAGCGGGGGCACGTGTCTCACGTCGAGGCAGACCACACGTCGATCCTGGCGCTGGCGGAGTGGCGGTTCGGCCTCGACCCGCTCACGCTGCGGGATGCGGCGCGCCAAGCGGCAGGGGAGAACCTCCTCGACTGCTTCGACTTCGGTGGGTCGGCGCGGCCACCAGTCGTTCTGCCTGTGCCGAGCTTCCATGCGTCGATGTTCACCGATTGCGGCAGCACCTACCTCGCGCCACCTGCTCCGTTCGTGCCGGGCCCTCGCGGGCCGTCGAACCCTGGCCTCGACCTCAACGAGGCGCTGCTCGCGGCGGTGGGCGCCCGGGCGATCCCGATGCTGAGCGCCGCAGAGACCCGTCGCACCCAGGAGCGAGCGTTTGCCTTCGCGGAGGCCGCGGCAGCATCCGGCAGGGTGGGTTCGCGCCTGCGAGTCTGAGGGGATGCCCATCCCTGCCATCGAGGTCGTGCTGCTCGGAACCGGCAGCCCGATCCCAGACCCGAATCGGGCGGGACCTGCGACCCTCGTGACCGCGGGTCCGCATCGCTTCCTGATCGACGCCGGCCGTGGGGTGCTCATGCGCATGGCCGCCGCGGGTGTCGGGCCGAACCAGCTCACGGCCACGTTGCTCACGCACCTCCACAGCGACCACCTGACCGACCTCAACGACGTGATCACCACCCGGTGGATCACGACGTTCGCGCCCCTCCCGCTCCGGATCTTCGGACCACCGAGGACCGGTGAGGTCGTCGACGGGATCCTGGCCTCGTTGCAGCCCGACATCTCCTATCGCCTCACGCACCACGAGGACCTCACCTGGGATCCGCCCGTCGAGGTGACCGAGCTGGTCGAGGGCACCGCGTTCGAGGCCGATGGCGGGCGCATCGTCGCGGCGCCCACCGACCATCGCCCCGTCGCGCCGACGCTTGGCTACCGCATCGAGCACATGGGTCACGCGGTGGTGCTCGCGGGAGACACCGTGCCGTGTGAAGGGCTCGACCGCCTGTGCGTCGACGCCGACGTGCTGGTGTGCACCGTGATCCGCGACGACCTCGTCCACGCCATCGGGCTGCCGCGCCTCGTCGACGTGTGCGACTACCACTCGACGGTGGAGCAGGCCGCGGACACGGCGCAGCGCGCCGGAGTCAGCACGCTCGTGCTGACCCACTGCGTGCCGCCGCTCGCGCTCGGCGCGGAGGAGGAGTGGCGAACCATCGCTGCTGGCACCTTCAGCGGTGAGATCGTGGTCGCTGCTGATCTCGACCGCGTGACCGTGGGCTGAGCGGAGGAACCGCTCGCCGCGTCAGGCGCGCTCCTTGGGTGCGTCGTCGAGATCCGGAGGCGGCCCTTCGTCGGTCACCGGCCTCGAGTAGATGGTGACGCCCATGTCGCCGAGGGCGCCGACCCAGTCGATGAAGCGGGAGAACGCCGGACCGGACTCGGTGTCGCGCACGAGGGTGACCCCTCGGAGCTCGACGACGCGCCCGGTCGGGAGGTACCCCATGACGTCGGCGGTGTGCCGCCCGACCCATGCCCACGGGACCGCGACGGTGCCGCCGTCGGGGGCGGCGATCGGGTTGAGCTCTCGGTCGAACGGCTCGAGGATGCGGAAGCCGGCGCCGTCGACGTCGTCCGGTGACAGCCACTCGCCCACCCCGCCCTCCACGTCGCGCTGCACGAGCTCGAGGGCTTCGTTCGGATCAGGCATTGGGGCACCTCCATCGAGCGAGGATCACGGGTGTGGGTTCCAGTGGCGAGGTGGGTTGAGGACGCCACCTTCTCGTTCGGGGGGAGCGACGACCACGACCGGGCCCTGGCTCTCGTAGGCCAGCCCCTGCGTGGGGAACCTCCACTCGCCCAGCCCGCTCTCCGCCGTGGTCGACGACGGCCAGGGGCGGTGGTAGCTCTGGCTGACCACCCACATGCCCTGCGGCCCCTCGGCCCGGCTCGCGTCGCGGGCGTAGCCGCTTCCGGCGGGCTCGTTCTGCCGCAGCGGCGTGTTGCGCAGCGGGTGGCCGTGGCCCGGGGTGGAGATCAGCAGCGTCACCTGACCGTCCCCCGCGCCCGTGCCGTGCCTGCGCCAGGTGACCCAGCCCTCGAACCAGGGGATCGGGCAACGCCAGAAGATCTCGACGGGCCAGTACCGCGGCGTGGCCTGCCCCCGCGGGACCTGCCCGTGGTCCAACCCGAGGCTCACCTCGCACCCGCGGATCAGTGTCTCGCGGAACACCGCTTCGCAGTCGCCGTACCACTCCATCCAGAAGCCGGTGTGGTCGGCCGAGTTGGTGTCGAACGGCGGCTGCCTCACCCACGCGCCCGTCGCGTCCTTGACGAAGCCGAACCAGTCGGTGTTGAGGTGGTCGGCAAGCTGCTGGGTGGAGTACGGGCCCTTGTCGAGCGTCGTGGAGTCGAGGGCACGGAGCTGGCTGATCGGCGCCCCGGAACGCAGGTGGGCGAGCGTCTCGATCATGCGGGCGCGACTGCCGTTTGCGAAGTCCTCGATGACCGAGAAGTACGGGCCCTTCTCGAGGGAGTAGGGCATCGAGCCGACCATGCGCGTCTCCTGGGGCCGTACCGAACGCGCCATTCGTCCGGTTCGACGGGGGACGTTACCTCTTCGAGTCGGCGACGTCGCTGACGACTGCGTGGACCTCCACCGGTTCCGGGAACCCCTTGAGCGCATGCGGCCCGCGGGGTCGCAACGCCACCTCAGAGGACCTGAGGGCATCGGCCACCTCGCTGCTCACGAGCACCTCGCCTCCGGCGGCAAGCGCGCACAGCCGCGCTGCGTGGATCACGCTCCGCCCGAAGAGGTCCCCCTGGTCGCCGAGCGGCTCCCCGATGGAGATCCCCGATCGGACCAGCAACGGCAGCTCCGGGTGGCGCACCGACGCTCGCTCGAGGCCGTGACCGATCGCGACCGCGCAGGACACGGCGTCACCTGGGGCAGCGAACCATGCGGCGATGCCATCGCCGGTGTGCTTGAACTCGACGCCGCCGTGGCGGTGCAGACAGGCACGGATGACCTCGTTGTGCTCACGCATGAGCTCGAGGTAGGTCTGGTCTCCGCCGCGGACGTTGAGGCCGGTGGAGTCGACCAGGTCGGTGAACAGGATCGCCCGTCGTGCCGGTCCGGTGATCTGGGCATCGGCTCGGGCAAGGCGCCGCGCGGCCATGGGCGGAGCGAGCGCCGCTGAG
>JBQTKH010000020.1:0-20844 GCA_052386335.1 Microthrixaceae bacterium | reverse complement strand
TCGATCACGACCAGCTCGAGCTCGGACCCCGACTTGCCGTCCCCGGTGACGAGGGGCCGCCGCTCCGTCGCGCCGTCGATGAGCTCGTCGACCGAGGAGGCGGCGGAGCGTGGGGTCAGTCGAGGGGCCACATCAGCCAGCATGGGCCGCGGTCCCCATGCTCGCCACCTGCTCGGGCCCCCATCGGCCACCACAGAACACGACGTCGCGGGTGATCTTGTCGTCGACGATCGTGAGGTGGTGCATGTGGTGGACGGTGATGGCCGCCTCGCCGACCCCGGCATCCTGCACGTAGCGGATCAGCTCGCCATCGGGCAGCGGAAGCCGCTCGATGCTGTGGAACCGGCCCGGATCAGCGAACCAGCGGCCGTACTCGTCGACGATGGCATCGACGCCCTGGAGCTGGAAGCGCCAGCCGGGGACGGTCGCATCGAGGGTGGCGTCGGGCGCGTAGACGTCGCCGGTCGGTCGCCCGGCCTCGATCCCTGCGAGGAAGCGGTCGACGACAGCAAGGGTGTCGGTGGTGGTCATCGCCCAATTGTGCAGCGCCTGGCCTGCAGTCCGCCTGCAGCCCGCTGCAGAGGTGCTGCAGGCGGCTCGGCGCACGGTTCGGGGGCCGGCGACCGGGCCGGCTCACGACAAGGAGCGCATCCATGACCACCATCCCCGCCACGCCAACCGAGGCCGAGATCGAGGCGTTCGTCGGCCGCTTCGCGACGGACCTCGGCGCCGTCCTCCATGCCGCCACCGTGGTGGTGGGGGACAAGCTGGGCCTCTACCAGGCCCTCGCCCAACACGGACCGGCCACACCAGCCGAGCTGGCCGAGGCCACGGGCTGCGACGAGCGCTACCTGCGCGAGTGGCTCTCGGCGCAGGCCGCGAGCGACTACGCCAAGTTCGATGCCAGCACGGGGCGGTTCCACCTCGACCCAGCGCAGGCCGTGTGCCTCGCCGATCCCTCCCACCCCGCGTTCATGGCGGGCGGCATGACGGTGGCGACGTCTGTGCACAAGGACGAGGAGGCGGTGCGATCCGCGTTCACGACCGGGCGCGGCGTCGGCTGGCACGAGCACCACGCCGACCTGTTCATCGGCACCGAGCGGTTCTTCCGCCCCGGTTACGCCGCCAACCTGACCACCGAGTGGATCCCTGCGCTCGAGGGCGTGGAGGCGAAGCTCGAGGCGGGGGCGACCGTGGCCGACGTGGGCTGCGGCCATGGCGCCTCGACGATCCTGCTCGCCGAGGCCTACCCCGCGAGCACCTTCGTGGGCTTCGACTACCACGAGGCGTCGGTGGACGTGGCCCGCAAGCGCGCCGCGGACGCCGGTCTGAGCGACCGAGTGCGCTTCGAGGTGGCCAGTGCCGCTGACTTCCCGGGAACGGGGTACGACCTCGTGTGCATCTTCGACGCCCTCCACGACATGGGCGACCCGGTTGCGGCCGCCGCCCACATCCGCGGCGCGTTGGCTGAGGACGGCACCTGGATGCTCGTCGAGCCCAGCGCTGGCGACCACCTGGAGGACAACCTCCACCTCGTCGGTCGGATCTTCTACTCGGCGTCGACGATGATCTGCACCCCCGCCTCCCGCTCACAGGCGGGCGCGGCGTGCCTCGGCGCCCAGGCCGGGGATGCCCGCCTGCAGGCGGTCACCGAGGCTGGAGGCTTCACCCGGTTCCGGCGAGCGGCGTCCACGCCCTTCAACGCGGTGCTCGAGGTGCGGCCCTAGTCCACGCACCCGGGAAGCGATGTCGGCGTGGCCCGCTACCGTTCGCCGCGTGGGAATCGTCGACGAGGACATCGTGGCGGTGCGGGCCGCGACCGACATCGTTGCCGTCATCTCGAAGTACACCCAGCTGCGTCGATCCGGCCAGCGATGGGTGGGTCTCTGTCCGTTCCACGGCGAGAAGACCCCGTCGTTCAACGTCAACCAGGAGATGGGCCTGTACCGCTGCTGGGGCTGCCAGGTGCGTGGCGATGCCATCACCTTCGTGCGTGAGATCGAGCACCTCGACTTCGTCGCGGCGGTCGAGCTGCTCGCCGGGTGGGCGGGCATCACGCTGCGCTACTCCGACAAGGACGAAGGCGAGGGCCGCAAGCGTCGGGCGCGGCTCGTCGCCGCGGTGGACAAGGCCGTCGACTGGTATCACGCGCGCCTCCTCTCGGCGCCCGACGCCTCCGTGGCTCGCAAGTACCTCCGCGAGCGGGGCCTCAGCGGCGACGAGGTGCGCACCTTCAAGATCGGTTGGGCTCCCGAGGGATGGGACGAGCTCGTCAAGGCGCTACGGCTCCCGGACGACGTCGTGCGCGACACAGGGCTCGGCTACCTCAACCGCAGCGGCCGGCAGACCGATGCATTCAGGGGACGCATCCTCTTTCCGATCTTCGACGCCAACGGCGACGCTGTGGGGTTCGGCGGGCGGGTGATGCCTGGGGGCGAAGGCCCGAAGTACAAGAACACCCCGGAGACCACCCTGTACCAGAAGTCGAAGCTCCTCTACGCCCTCAACTGGTCGAAGGCGCGCATCGTCAACGACGACCGCGCCATCGTCTGCGAGGGCTACACGGATGTCATCGGCTTCGCGCGCGCCGGTCTCCCCGCGGCAGTGGCCACGTGTGGCACCGCCCTCACCGAGGAGCACGTGCGCCTCCTGCGCCGCTATGCGAAGCGGATCGTGCTGTCCTTCGACGCCGACTCGGCGGGCCAGGCAGCCGCCGAGCGCTTCTACCAGTGGGAGCGCGACCACGACCTCGAGGTCAGCGTGGCCGATCTCCCCCCGGGCGTCGACCCTGCCGACCTGGCGGGCTCTGATCCCGAGCGGCTGGCCGCCGCGGTCGAGAACGCCGTGCCGTTCCTGCGCTTCCGCATCGACCGGGTGCTGCTCGGGGCCGACCTCACCACCGTGGAGGGGCGGGCACGCGCCGCTGAGGCTGCCGTCGAGGTGATCCGCGAGCACCCCAGCGTCGCCGTGCGCGACCAGTACCTCATGGACGTCGCCGGTCGCTGTCGGATCGAACCCGACACCCTGCGCGAGATGCTGGCCCGCCCCGCGCCCGAACCGCGCGAGCGACCGACCGACCGGCGTCCGGGCCCAGTCGTGGAGCCGCCGCCATCCGTCGCCGCGCCGCGGCTGAACGAGGAGCGCGACAGCCCCGAGCTCGAGGTCCTGCGCCATGTGGTGCACCACTGGGAAGGCGTCGAGCCGTGGATCGCCTACCCCGAGCTGTTCGTCGGCGATCTCCACGCGCGCGCCTTCAGCGCGCTCATGGATCACCCGACCGTGCCCGAAGCCATCGCGGCCGCTGATCCCTCCGTCGCAGAGCTGCTGACACGCCTCGCCACCGAAGAGGTGTCGACCAAGCCCTTCGACGCGGTGGTGCGGATGCTCACCGAGACCGCACGCAGCGAGGTGCGCCTGCTGCGCGGCCAGGTGGCCGCCAACCCCGACGACGCGGAGCTCCTGCGGGCGCAGCACTGGCTCACCCAGACGATCGACCAGCTCCGTGACGAGCACTCCTCAGGTGCGGCCGCGGAGCAGTTGGTAGCCTGGCTCGGCGCGAGGGGTGAGGAAGGGGCATGACCGAGGCGACGCCGATGCTTTCCCCGTGGGGGATCCCTGAGGGTGATCTGCAGCTGCTGATCACTCGGGGTCGTCGAACGGGTGAGCTCACGATGGATCAGGTGGTGGACGTGCTCCGCACGGTCGAGCTCACCGCCGAGGTCATCAACACTGTCCGCACTCGGCTCCGGGAAGCAGGCATCCACCTCGACGAGGCGATCCCCCCGCTCGATCTCGACGACCTCGAGGACGACGAGCCCCACCACGCGCTCGTGGTGGGGCTGTCAACTCCGGAGTCCGTCGAGGCCGAGCTCCACGAGGCGCAGGACGCGGCGGCGCACGTCGCCGGCGACTTCGAAGAGGACGGTCCCGAGCTCGGCGGCGTCCGTCCCGCTCGCTCCGCGGCGGCCCGTCGGCGGGCGCTGCGCGCCGCGTCGTCTCCGGCCATCGATCGCGGCGGCACCGCCGATCCCGTGCGCATGTACCTCAAGGAGATCGGACGCGTTCCGCTGCTCACGGGGGCCGAGGAGGTGGAGTACTCCCGCAGGATCGAGGCCGGCGGCTTCGCGGCCACCGCGCTAGCGGATCTCGCGGCAGCCGGACAGCTCGATCAGCTCGAGTTCGCTGAACGGCGTGCGCTGCAGCGCTCGGTGCGCCGAGGCGACGACGCGCGCGAGGTGATCATCGAGGCGAACCTGCGCCTCGTGGTGTCGATCGCGAAGCGCTACGTCGGTCGCGGCATGCACTTCCTCGACCTCATCCAAGAGGGCAACCTCGGCCTGATGCGTGCGGTCGAGAAGTTCGACTACACGAAGGGCTTCAAGTTCTCCACGTACGCCACGTGGTGGATCCGCCAGGCCATCACCCGCGCCATCGCGGATCAGGCCCGCACCATCCGCATCCCCGTGCACATGGTGGAGTCGATCAACAAGGTGCATCGGGTGCAGCGCCAGATGATGCAGGAGCTCGAGCGCGAGCCCACCGTCGAGGAGCTGGCCGAGCGGGTGGGCCTCACCGAGGACCGCGTGCGGGAGATCCACCGAATCAGCCTCGACCTGCTCTCTCTCGACGCCCCGGTGGGGGAGGAGGACGACTCCAACCTCGCCGACTTCATCGAGGACCAAGCCGCCGAGGCCCCGGCCGACGCTGCGGCGCGCCGCATGCTCAACCGGGCGGTCGTCGATGCGCTCGACGAGCTGAGCGATCGCGAGAAGGCCGTCGTGCGGCTGCGCTTCGGGCTCGACGACGGGCAGGCCCGCACGCTCGAGGAGGTGGGCAAGGAGTTCGGCGTCACCCGCGAGCGGATCCGCCAGATCGAGTCGAAGACGCTCGCCAAGCTCCGCCATCCGCACCGAAGCCAGAAGCTCCGCGACTACCTCGACGGCGAATAGCACCCGGTCGCGCCACGACGGGTGGCTGGCCGAGTCGCCGCGCCGCTATCGTGCAAGATCCATTCCGGGGTAGCTCAATCGGTGGAGCAGGGAGCTGTTAACTCCAAGGTCGCGAGTTCGAGCCTCGCCCCCGGAGCCTCACCGACGATGGCGCCACCGTGAGGTGGCGCCATCGTCGCGCTCGAGGCAGGTGTGGGCGGCGCGTGTCCCGAATGTGTGGATTGTGCCGTTCGTGAACCTTCGTCGATCCATGCTCATCACCTGTCTCGCTGTGGTTCTCGCGGCCTCGCCGCTCGTGCCTGCCCGCGCTGATTCTGTCGTGCTCCTGCCGCCCGTCGAGGTGCACTGCCGGGGTGAGGCTCCTGGCTCCGTGGTGGCCCCCGCCGAGCTCCCGACTCGCTCGGGCGAGCCGGTGCTGCTCGTGCACGGCACCTTCACCAACGGCGACGAGAACTACCGCTGGGCGCTCGCCGAGCACCTCGCGACTCGTGCGGGGCTCAACGTGTGCTGGTTCGACTATCCCAATCGCGGGTTGGACGACATGCAGACCTCAGGTGAGATCACCGCGAACGCGATCATGTCGGTGGCCGGCGCGACGGGCACAAAGGTCGACGTGCTCGGCCACAGCCAGGGAGCGCTGCTGCCTCGATGGGCCGTGCGCTACTTCCCGGACGCCGCGGCCGCGGTCGACGACCTCGTCCTGCTCGCCGGTCCGCACCAAGGCACGAAGATCACCTCGATGTACGGCAAGGTGCCGTTCGCGGGGTGTCATCCAGCCGTGTGCACGCAGTCGATGTGGCAGTTCGCGCCTGACTCGCGGTTCATCGGTGCGCTGAACCGGGGCTACGACACCGACGACCGCCACGACGTGACGAACATCTACACGCTGTTCGACGAGCTGGTCCGCCACGACATCGGGTCCACCGACCCGCGCGCCGAGGTCGAGGATGCGGCCACGCTGCACGATGACGGCGTGCCCGGCAACGTCGTGAACATCCTGATCCAGGATCTGTGCGCCGGTCGTCCCGTCGACCATGTGGAGCTCTTCATCGACCATGTGATGGCCCGGCTCGCGGTCGACGCCTTCACTCGGGTCGGCCCGGCGGACACATCGATCATCGGCCCCCAGGACTGCGCTCGAGGACCCTTCGACGGGTTCGACCTCCTGGTGGGTGCGTCCATCGGGCCCTCCGAGATCGTCGGCCAGCGCGGGTTCGTCTGGCAGCCGAGCGAGGGCGAACCGGCCACTCGGCCCTACGCCCTCTAGCGGCCTCGCGTCATCTGCCGGGCGGTTCGACCCTGAGCATGTGACTACGGTGCCCCCGGGCCCGTAGCTCAGTGGTCAGAGCAGGGGACTCATAATCCCTCGGTCGGTGGTTCGATCCCACCCGGGCCCACCAGTGTTTGCAGGGTTTTCGAGATGAATCCTCTCCTAGTTCACCCGAAAATCCAAGATTTATCCAACATCTTGGTCTAGCATCGACTGGCATGAGCCAGCAGCTGCGGACACCTCCCGGCATGCGGGAGCGCTCCCCGAATGTGTGGGAGCTCATCGTCGAGGCCGGCCGAGACCCGCTCACCGGCAAGCGCCGCCAGGTGAGCCGCGTCTTCCGTGGCACGCTCCGTGATGCGAAGAAGGCGCGTGCCGAGCTGCTGGCGGAGGTCGGGCAAGGTCGCCACAGCGGCACCTCGGCGACCGTCGACGAGCTATTCGAGGACTGGATCGTGGAGCTGCGTCGGAAGGGCCGCTCACCGAACACGATCTACGGCTACGAGAACAACTACCGCCGCAACATCAAGCCCACGCTCGGCCGGACGGCCGTGCGCAAGGTGACCACCAAGATGCTCTCGAACCTCTACGGCCAACACCAGGCCCGCGGTCTGAAGCCCACGACCGTGTACCAGATCCACGCCTGCTGCTCGTCGATGTTCACCCAGGCCTGTCGGTGGGGCTGGCGCGACTCCAACCCGGCGCAGTGGGCCGACCCGCCATCGATCCCCAACCGGGCGCCCGTCGTTCCCGAGCCGGCCGACGTCATTGCGCTCATCAAGGAGGCGGAGCGATCGCGCAGCCCGGAGAAGGCCCGGGCGATCTTCGTGTCGGCCACCACGGGCATGCGCCGAGGGGAGTTGTGCGCGCTGCGGCGACACCGCGACATCGATTGGGACCAAGCCCGCGTCACCGTGGCGTGGAGCATCGTGCAGTTGCCAGGTCAGCCGCTCCAGGAGAAGGCCACGAAGAACCGGCGCGAGCGATCGGTGGCGGTCGACGAGTTCACCCTCTCGATGCTCCGCGTGCAGGTGGAGATGCTCGAGGCGCGTGCGGCATCGTTGGGGGTGGAGCTGGTCGATGACCCCTACGTCTTCTCCGACTCGCCCGACGGCTCGGAGCCGTGGAAGCCCGGCTCGGTCACCCTGTACTTCGCACGCCTACGCGAGCGCGTCGGGCTCGAGCACCTCGACTTCCACTACCTCCGCAAGTTCATGGAGACCTATGGGCAAGATCTCGGCTTCTCCCCGGTGCAGGTCGCGATGCGCGCGGGCCACGATCCCTCGGTCGCCGCCAAGCATTACACCGGCAGCATCGAGGAAACGGATCGCGCTCTGTCCCTGGCCGTGGCGTCCCTCCTGGTGCCCGATGCGTGAGCGCAACGATTGTCAGGATGGGCCACCGTGCTGATCCCGCCCGCGAGCATTCTCCGTGCTGAACCCCCGCCAGACGACATGGTGGTGGTCATCCGCGGCGGCGAGCGAAGCTTGGAGGATGCTGCTCTGGATCGTGCCCTCAGCGACTGCTGGGACGCGCACGGCTTCTTCGGCCTATCGGTGTTCGCCGACCCGACGAGCGCTGATATCGCCAACCTCGCTCGCCGGACGCCACTCGGTCGGCGTCGGGTCGTTCGTATCGCGGTGGTCGGCCGGCTCCGGGAGTCTGGCTTCGAGGTGTTGCCAACGTTCGCGAACCGCTACCACTTCTCGATCGTCGTGCCTGATGCCACGCCCCGTACCTTTACCGAGGTGCGAAGTTGCTTCGGCCCGCCGATGACGAACCCTGGCTACGACCTGGGATGACCGCCCACGACGTAGGTACGATGGTGCTCATGGAGTTGATCGTCGAGCTGTGGGTGGACGACCACCAGGAGTACGAGCCTGGCGTCGTCCACGGGCACCTTCGGCACGCGCGCATCCCGATCGATCCCCGGCCGGGCGACTACCTCGTGGTCGGCGACGACGAGATCGAGCCGGCGCTCGCCGAAGTCCTGAGTCGGAGCGAGTCGGGAGCACTTCGCCTACGGATGCTTCCCGGCTCGGCCTCGAGCCAGCCGGAGTTCCTCACCCGTCGTCAGCCCGCTGCGACCTGACCCTCAGCGATGATCAACGTCGACATCGTTTGCGACCTGATGGACGAAGACGAGACTGGCTACGTCTGGGCGTTCCTCGCTGAGGCTCGCGACCCGGACCTGGTTGAGCCCGGTGCGATCGTGCTCGCTGGCGACGCGGACGCGCCCGCTATCGCTGAGGTGATCGACCTCATGGACAAGCGTGCAGGCAGGATCGCGCATCTGCGCATCCTCCCCGGATCGATCGAGGCTTACGCAGCGCTCGTCCGCCGCTCGATCACACCTGCCTGAAGCGTTCGAGGGGGCTGTCGCCCGCTACTGGTTGATGCCGCCTGATGTCGGCTCGTCCAGGAGGTCGAGGGTGGCGGAGAGGCGGTTGAGGACATCGCGCGCTCGGACAATGTCGCCGAACTGCTCTCGTAGGAGGAGTTGTGCGCGCATGGCGGCGGGGCCGGCGAGTCGGGGGTGGACGTCGGGTTGCTCTCGTCCGAGGTTCTCCATCGTCCCGTCGGGGTGGATGCGGACCCGCGATGCCGGGGATGGCCAGGAGAGCAGGTACTGCTCCCATTCGGCGAGACTCTCGGTAGTCCCGATGACGACATCGAACAGCTCGATGGGTTCGAGGCCATCGGGCCCGGCGTCGGGAGTGTTGACGACGTGGCTGTCCCACACGCTGGGCGGTGTGAGGAAGAACCCGACCGGGAGCGCGAAGCCGCGGGCGAAGCCGATGAGCTCATCGGCGGTGATCTCGCGTATGCGGCCGCCGTCGACAGAGCGTTCGAGGGCGGACCAGCTTGCGGGGGAGAGGCGGCTGCCGAGGTAGGGGGCGCAGGCTTCGGCGGCTTGGTCTTGGGTCCATCCGCGCAGGAGGCGGGCTTTGGCGATGTTGTGGGCGACGATCTGGTTTGGTGTCCAGGCTGGCGGGGCCGGCTGCTTGCGTCGAGGCATGAGATTAGTCTCTCATCAACGGGGCGGTGGTGTCATCAACCAACCCATTGCCAGATGAACCACATCAGTGTAATCTACGGGGCCCATGAAGGTTCCGTGGAGCGGTTGAGTCAGTTCGGAGGCCGTGATGGCTGAGGTGCCCGACTTCCTGACAGTGGAAGAGGCCGCGGCTGTGCTGCGGATCGGCCGCACCCTCGCCTACCAGCTCGCCCAGGAGTGGATCGCCACCGACGGCAAGCGGGGCATCCCGTGTCGTCGGGTCGGACGGCTCCTGCGGGTGCCGAGTCGGGAGCTGGCGGAGTTCATGGGCGCTCCGATCACATGGCCCCCGGTCAACCCGGCCGTGGTCGAACTCGACACCCGCCGCGACCAGCCAGCCGCGCGCTCCACTCGAGCGACCACCCCCAGCTCGCGTCGTACTTCTCGACGCGCTCCCTCTGAGCAGACCTCTCTGCCGTTCACCGGCTGACCGTCATGGCCCTGCTCAGCGTTCTCTCACCAGACCAGACCAAGAACGGTGACGCACTTGCACCTGCTGTGCTGTGCCGCCCCGTCCGCACGCCGTCCTGGGGGTCGGGGTGTTGAGTCTGGGGAAGCTGGCCCCGGGCCAGCAGCAGTACTACCTCGACACCGTCGCCCGCGGTGCGGAGGAGTACTACACCGGCGCCAAAGAGGCGCCGGGCCAATGGGTTGGCGCGGGCTCGGTCCGTCTCGGCCTAGACGGGGAGGTCGACGCTGAGGAGTTGGGTCGGGTCCTCGAGCACGTCGATCCCAAGACCGGGACGTACCGGTTGACGGGGTCGAGGTCGGTGCCAGTGGTGGCCGGGTTCGATGCGACGTTCTGTGCCCCGAAGTCGGTGTCGCTGTTGTTCGCGCTGGGCGAGCCGGAGGTGTCCAATCAGGTCCGCAACGCGCACGACGCCGCGCAGGGTGCTGCACTGCGTGTGTTGGAGGGGGCGGCGTGTCGGGTGCGGCGCGGCCAGTGTGGCCATGACGTGCAAGATGGAGACGGGTTCGTGGCCGCGGCGTTCCGGCATCGCACCTCCCGGGCGGGGGATCCGCATCTCCACACCCATGTCGTGATCGCCAACCTGGCTCATTCGCCATCCGATGACCGGTGGACGGCGTTGGATGCCCGGCCGGTGTACTCCTGGCTGGCCCCGGTCGGACATCTCTATGAGGCTCAGCTGCGCTGGGAGCTGACGCGACGGCTGGGTGTGGAGTGGGGATCGGTCCGCAACGGCATCGCCGACATCGAAGGCATACCCACGCCGGTCCTCCGCGAGTTCTCGACCCGCCGCCGTGAGATCGAAGCGCACCTCGCCGGCCACGGCCAGCACAGTGCCCGGGCCGCGCAGGTCGCCGCCTACGCCACCCGCAGCCCGAAGGACACCAGCATCGACACCGATGGGCTTCTGCCAGCGTGGTGGATGAGAGCGGAGGCGCTCGGGTTCGACGGGTCCGCGTTGGCCGAGGTGCTGGACCGGGCCGGGGCGATAGAGCCACCGTCGCCTGGCGGTGCTGAGGCTGAGGAGCTGTACCGGTGGCTGGCCAGCCCGGAGGGGTTGACGGCGAGGGCGAGCACGTTCGGGGAGCGCGAGGTCATCAAGGCCATCTGCAACGCCCTACCCGACGGGGGCAGGGTCGAGGACATCCTGCACCTGGTCGAGGGGTTCCTGCGCTCCGAGCACGTCCTGGCCATCAGCGTGGACCGAGACGCGGCGACGATCCGCCTTCGTGCCGGCAGGGTGGTGCCCGCCCGGACAGCGGAGCAGCGATTCACAACCCCCGAGATGCTCGAGGTCGAGCTCGCCGTCGTCGACTCGGGGCTCTTCCGACAGGCCACCCGCCGCGCGGTGGCCAACCCCAAAGCGGTCGATGCCGCCGTGGCCGCTGCCGGGACGTTGTCGGCAGAGCAGGACCTCATGGTGCGAACGATCTGCTTGTCAGGGGATGGGATCGAGGTCGTCGAGGGGGTCGCAGGGGCCGGCAAGACGTTCGCGCTCGCTGCGGCACGCGCCGCGTGGGAAGCGTCGGGGTACCAGGTGATCGGCTGCTCACTCGCGGCCCGGGCGGCCAAGCACCTCCAAGACGACGCCGGCATCCCCGCCTCCACGATCGACCGACTCCTCACGCAGGTCGCCCGCAACCCGTTTGATGCGAGGACGGTGGTCGTGGTCGACGAGGCCGCCATGGTCGGCACCCGCACGCTCGCCCGCCTCGTCGACCACGCCCACGCCGCCGGCGCCAAGGTCGTCCTCGTCGGCGACCACTACCAGCTGCCCGAGATCGACGCCGGCGGCGCGTTCGCCGGACTCGCCGCCCGCCTTCAGGGCACCGAACTGGTCGAGAACCGCAGACAGGTCCAGGATTGGGAGCGCGCCGCGCTCGCCGAGCTCCGCGCGGGCGACTCGCACCGCGCCTTCGACACCTACCGCGCCCACGGCCGAATCCACCACGACCGCGACCCCGAGGCGCTCCGAGAACGTCTCGTCGACGACTGGTGGACCGGCCGCGCCCGCCACCCCGACAGCATCATGATCGCGACCCGTCACGTCGACGTCGACGACCTCAACCACCGCGCCCGCCAACGCCTCGCCGCCGCCGGCCACATCGGACCCGACCAGATCGCCCTTGGCTGGCGCGCTTTCGCTGTCGGCGACGAGATACTCGCCACCCGCAACGACTACCGGCTCGGCGTCCTGAACGGGACGCGCGCCACCATCACCCACATCGAGCCGTCCACCGGAGCGATCCACGCCCAGGCTGAAGGCCAACAGCTTGTGCTTCCGCGTGCGTACGCGGAAGCGGGCTACCTGACGCATGCCTACGCGATGACCTTCCACAAGACCCAAGGCATGACCGCCGCCGAGACCTTCGTCCTCGCCGACGACACCCTTGACCGCGAACGTGCCTACACCGGCCTCTCACGAGGCACGCAGCGCAACGCGCTCTACGTCGTCGACGCCCCCGACGACCGAGCCGACGAGCGCCACGCCCCCGAACCGGTCAGTGACGCCGTCGCGCGGGCGCGCAGGGCCCTGGCCCGATCCTTGGCCAAGTCGATGGCGGCCGACCAACTTGACCCTGCCGGGAGTTCGGCCGCACCAACGGCTCACGAGGGCCGGCCCCGTCTTCAACCCGTGCTGCCCGATGACGCTCTCGGCTTGGGGCTCTGATCGAAGAGTGTCGATCCTGCGAGTGGGACGCGCGGAACCCTGAAGGGAGATTCCCCGCTAGTCACAGAGATTGGTCGAGCAGCATCGCTCTGGGCGTGTGACTTGCCACCGGCAGCTTCACAGGCCCGCCGTTCCCCGCTTCGAGCCCGGGACGTTCCCGCTCGCCACTGCGAGTAGCCGTTCTGTAGTCTCTCCAAGAAGATGCGGAACGCCAAAGCCCGGCTCGCAGCGGTTCTCGTCACTGTGGGCGTGGGCGCCTTCGCTTTCGGGGGCGCTGCTAACAACGCCTTCCTCGGCCGGGCTGCCGAACACCGCGCTGAATCGTTGGATGGCGCGTCCGTCGAGTTCGACACGTTCGGCCCTCGTGAGCCGGCGGTCGTCCGCAATGTTGGGACGTCCGATGACAGGCTCAGGCGAGTTCTCAAACCGCTCGTCACGGCGATCTTGCCTCTCGCGCTCGCCTGGGCGGTCGCGATGTGCTGGTGCGCTCGTGTCCCATACCGGTTGGCGCCTGGCAACATCATTTCGCAGCGCGCTGCGGCGCGAGGGCCACCAGTTCGGCTGACTTAGCGTCGGAACGCTCAATACGAGCGGCCGAACTGAAGCGTCTGGGTTCAGCCAGCCCCTTGCTGCCGCCGCGCTGATGGGCGCAGCGGCCCGCCTCGGTATGCGGGATTGCTGGGCGCGACGCGATCGTCCCGAGAGGAGCGTCGGTGACCACTGGACGATCCCGAAATGCCTGATGTGCTTGCCGCGACCGCTAGCGACATCGGCCTTGGCGTGATCATGGTGTTGGCCACGGTCGTGATGCTGATCCCCTTTTTCGGAGTCGCAGTCGTTGTTCGCGACGTCATACGGCAAATGCGAGCGGCACGCCGGAACGCGGATGAGAGAGCAGATGCGCAGGCTGCTGCCTGACAGCCAGTGAACGGAGCCGCGATGACATTGAGTAACGAGTCGCTGGAGTCGAGCCCGCGTCGGGGTAGGCGCGCCTCCGGAACTGCCGTGATGTCACCGAGGTCTGGCAGTAATGGCGTTCCGGGGTCCGGGCGGGGCTCTGCTCGAAGGGAGCAGCGTTGAACCCTCAGACGCTCATGCGACCACCGCGGTCACGGCCTGCTGTCGGTCAGATCGCGCGATCGGTACCCCTCGTTGTCGTCGGCGTCGCTGTGATCCTCGTGTTGTCTTGGATGGTTCGCGGTCCTGACTTCGTCGATCGGGTGACAATCGCCAATCCGACTGCCTTCGATGTCGATGTGAACGTTGCCGGCTCAGATGGGGCACTACTCGATCTGGCCTACGTCATCGCGGGCGAGACGAAGGTCGTGCGTGGGGTGATCGACCAGGGGGACGTTTGGATATTCCACTTCTCGTACGGGGGCACCGACGCCGGAAAACTCCGTCTGGATCGTACGAGGCTCGAGCGGAGCGGCTGGAGAGTGGAGATTCCAGAGGCAGTTGCGGACCGGCTGGACGCGGCTGGTCATGAGCGGTCCCCCTAACGGCCACGACACCATGCAAGACACCGAGATGCTTCCTTTCGGCAGCGGTCACAACGAGCCCGGCTGCATCGCCGTTCCGACTGATGCGCTCCTCTTGAGAGCCACGCCGCGCAACGCGTCACCACGTCAACTAGCACCGAGAAGGCGGGCGCCCGGCTCCGATTTGTTCGGCGGCCGACGCCGCCGAGCCGTCCGAGTAAGACCAGGCGAGAACTGCCGCAGAGGAGGACGCCAACGATGAGCACGCCCGAGTCCCGCCGGCCGCACTTCGTGGGAGCCGACGTGACGGAACTCGCCTTACCCGGGATCGGGCAGCGGTATGACTTGCATGGCGCCGAAGGTGGTTCGGTCACGGTGGTGATCCACCACTCGGGTCGCCGCGACCTCTACGTCCTCGACGATGCCGACGAACCGAAAGCGGCGGTGACGCTGACCGATTTCCAGGCGCGCAGCCTCGGAGCAATCCTCGGTGGCGCCTACTTCAAACCTGCGGTCGTCGAGGAGATCGAGGCCGTCATAGGCGGTCTCCTCATCGATTGGGTCACGCTCGACGAGAACTCACCCGGCGCGGGCAAGACCATCGCCGAACTCGAGATCCGGACGCGCACGAAGATGACGGTGGCGGCGATCCTGCGCGATCAGGTGCCGGTCGTCGCTCCAGAGCCGACGGAGACGCTCCTTGCTGGCGACCGGCTCGTCGTCATCGGCCGCCAGGAGGATCTAGCCGGCTTCCGGCGCCACGTCGTCCGGAGCTGATCGATGGGCGACACGCTGGTCGCGGTCGGTGGCGCGTTCCTCGCCGCCGGGATCCTCGCCCGTGCCGGCGGTCGCATCGGGCTGCCCACGATCCCGTTCTTTATGGCGGCGGGAGTGATCTTCGGGCCCAACACGCCCGGGGTTGCTCTCGTCCACGACCCACAGGACCTCGAGCTGCTCGCGGCGCTGGGACTGATTCTGCTGTTGTTCCATCTCGGTCTCGAGTTCAGCCTCAACGACCTCGTGGCGGGTGGTCGGCGTCTCCTCGGCATCGGCGCCATCTACCTCATCCTCAACGTCGGCGGCGGGTTCCTCTTCGGCCTGGTCCTCGGATGGGGGACTAGTGAGGCGCTCGTCGTCGCCGGCGCGGTCGGCATCTCGTCTTCGGCGATCGTCACCAAGCTGCTCATCGAGCTCCGACGGCTGGCCAATCCCGAGAGCCGCCTGATCTTGGGCGTCATCGTGGTCGAGGACATCTTCCTCGCCCTCTACCTGGCTCTTCTCCAGCCTGTCCTGGGTGACGCCCAAGGCGCCGCCGACGCGCTCGGGCAGTTCGCGGTCGCGTTCGCGTTCCTGCTCGCGCTGGGCGCCCTCGCTCGTTGGGGCGCCAGCATCGTCGGTCGACTCATCGCCAGTCCCGACGACGAACTACTCACTGTCTGCTTCGTCGGCGCTGCCATCTTGGTTGCCGGCGTGGCCGAGGAGCTCGGAGTCTCCGCCGCCATCGGCGCGTTCATGATCGGTCTGGTGATGGCCGAGAGCCCCGCAGCCGAACGCATCGAGCGGCTCGTGCTGCCCCTGCGAGACGCCTTCGCGGCTGCCTTCTTCTTCGCGTTCGGTCTCACGATCGACCCCGCCGACGCCGGCGGCGTAGTCGCACCGGTCACGATCGCGGTCCTCCTCTCGATCGTCCTCAACATGACTGCCGGGGTGTTCGCCGCCCGTCTCCAAGGATTCGGTCGTACAGCGGCCGCGAACATCGGTCTCACCATCCTCGGAAGAGGCGAGTTCTCGCTGATACTGGCGACGCTCGCCATCACCGCCGGACTTGACGAGCGCATCGGTCCCTTCGTCGCCCTATACGTCCTCGTTCTTGCCATCCTCGGGCCAATCCTCGCTGCTCGCTCACTCGCGCTGGCGCGCCTGCTCCCTGCCCGCCTTTTTCCGACAGCCGGCAGGCCGGGTGAGCTGTCAGGGCCCCCGGGGTGAGAGATGCGTGACTGGATTCGATCTTCAACGCTCCTCTTCGGTTCGGCGGCCGCGTTCGCCGTGTCGTGGCATCTCGGACTGTGGCTGATTGTGGTCGCCATGGCGGCCACGGCCATCGCGTTGCCTGCGTACGAGCGCCTCGGCGAGCATGCGCTCGCACAACGAGCTGCCGCATGGGCGCTCTATGCACCTCACGGCGGAGGGGCCAGCAATGGCGTCGAGCGCACACTCGCCGCTGACCTCACAACTACCGCGACCGGTGACACACACGTCCTCGACGCGAGCATCTCCCAAGCCGAGCGCACGATCACCAATCCATGGCTGCGAGCGCTCGCTACCGAACGAATCGAACTCGCCAAACGTCTCGCTGCCGACTACGACTTGCCACCTCCGCCAGCCCTCCTAAGGGGCATCGCTACACGCGGCGTCTGCCTCGCGGCGGTGGTCTCAACCACCGTCCTCACACTGACCGCCGCCGCGACCCGCCACGATCTTGTCCTCATCCCACTCACGCTCAGCATCATCGTTCTCGGGATCGCGTACGGCGAGGCCCAGCGACGCCGAACACTGCCGCGTGTTCTGTGCAAGGAGGCCTCGAAGCTGCCGCCTCCCGAACAACTCATCACGACCGAATCAACGGTCATCGGGGCACTCGAATCCCTCACGGCTGGACATAAACGGGTGCTGACCCACGCAGCAGCCATCGCCGCCCGCGCCGGCCGAGCGCAGCGCGACCTCGCGCTGCGCCGTCTTGCGCGCGTCGACCGGATGTCTTTTCGACAATGCGAACCGACGTTGACTCGGGCGACTATCACCTGGGGCACCACCGCGGTGTTGATGGTCACAGCGATCGAGGTCGCTCTATGAGCTATCGCGACCAGATTCCGCCAGGACCGGCGAGAGCTGAAGTCGATTACGAGCCCAGCCAGAATCGGGTAAGAGTCCGGGTCGTCGCAGAGAGAGGCGCCGCATTGGCTACTCGATGCCACGGTCACTCGATGGTCACGAATGACTAAACACAAACCAGTACGGGGCTGATCTCCACGGAGTGACGGGCCGGTAAAGCGGCAGGTGACGGGCTTGTGCGGCATCCGGCAACACCAGCCGTAATGGCCAGGAGGACAGTTCAAGCCCCCCTACGACACGCTCTTGCGCACACGCGCGGGGAGGCGCCTCCACGGCCACGAGATCGTCGGTGGGCCGATACGTCAAGCGCAGTCGAGGTCCCCGTATACCTCAGCCTCCTATCCTTGGGGCGGGCAGCCGAGGCCGGCGCTGAGACCAGTCTCCGCGTAGATGTCACACCCCCTCGATATGGTCGACTCATGGCGACCACGCCCCTGATCCGTCCGACCTTCTACGTCGACGAGCGCCTGGCCAAGGCCTTCGAACTCGACCGGGACCGGCGCGGTCACGTCTGCACCAACGACCTCCTGGAGATCGTCGCCCGACTGGGTAGCCGCCGCTTCCCGGAACGGTTCGACCGCCAGTACCGGGAGTGCACGAAGCGGTTCCTCAAGAGCGTCGCCTTGTCAGCTGAGGAGGCCTTCGACTCTCATGAAGCGAAGGCGATGGGCCGAGCAGCGTGGGTCGCGAGAGAAGCTGTCCCGTTCGACTACGCCGAGGTCGCCGGTGCCGCTCTGGACCTCGGTTACACCCAGACCCCCGTGCCCGCCGGCGCATTCGTCGACGCCTGCAATGTCGTCAGAGAACGCCTCATCGGACTTGCCGAGGTGATCGCCGAAGGAATCTTCGAGGCCATCAGCCGGGGTCGACTGCCGGAGTCGGTGACCTATTGGTCGAGCTGACGACGCGCGCCGGTTCGCGTCGCGCACATCGCCGACTCAGCGCGTCGACCAGCTCGCCCGCACAGAGGGCTTTCCCGAGCACGTGGCCGTCCTCTGTGGCGAGCGGTGGGCGCGCCGCACCCGCCACTTCGACCCGTAACATCCCGAGCGGTGACACTTTCGCTCAGTCGTTGGGTCGGTGCAGATGTGGCCTGATCGTCGGTGACGTACGACCCGTACGGGCGGAACCTCGATAACGCTGCGCTATGGCAGGAGGCGCGCGGGCTCGCTGACCTTGGAGAACTCACCGCCCGATGGCTCGACGGTGGCATCGCATATCACCCGGGGAACCTGGGACCTGGTCCGGACCCCGAGACGATGGCGCTCGTGCCTGTACTTGTGCGTGCCAACCGAGCGGGTTTCGTCACAGATTTCTCTCAGCCAGGCGAGATTGAAGACGGGTGGTCCCAGCGTGCCTGTGTTTCCGGATTTTGTGATGAGGTTCTTGCTGATCGGGTTGAGGGCGGGATCCTGGGCACGGATCTGGTGGCGCAAATCTGGCTACCAGGTACATCTGATGAGAGCCTGCGGATGATCCCGGTCACGATCGATCATGGTGAGGCGCACACCTGGGCTGGGGGTGCTCTCGATCCTGAAATCTCGCGGGTGTTCGGTGACGAGGTTCCAGCTGATGCCCTCGTCGCCTTGCGTGGCGCGTATCAGATGACGTTGTTCGACCCTCGGTGGGGTCGGAACGACCTCTTGTGGAACGTATTGGATACCATCACTGCGGCGCCGTAGAGCGTCGGGTCAGTGCTCGTTCTGCTCGAAGGCCGTGTGCGCTCGGGTGCGGACGCCCTTCTCGGTGCTCATTCCGGCGTTCAGCATCAGTGCGAGAAGACTCACGGACACGAGCCGAACGCACTCGCTGCTAAGCGCGGCTCGTGGGCCTGATGACGCGCCGACTCGTACGGTCATCCAGGACCTCCTGCAAACACGCTGCAAACGAACGGCCCGTCACGAGGGCCAACACGCCGGCACCGGTGTTGCTCGGCAAGAGAGAAAGCGCACGTCAACGCACGTATGCGACACCGTCCGACACTTGCCGAAATGAGCAGATACCAGCGGGCTGGCCCTTACAAGACGGAGGTCGCAGGTTCGAAGCCTGCAGCGCCCACTCGTTGACCTGTACAGAGCCCCGCCCCGTTCCTCTCTTCTTTCGAGCGTGCAGGCTCGCGACGTCTCGAACCCAAAGGAGGAAGCCTCGACTCGGCCGACCCTACCGAGTACACGTGCGACCTGATCGACTGGATCACGCGCTAGGGGCCCACTCTGCGTCGATGATCCCCTCGGCAAGCTGCTTCGGTCTCTTGTCGCCTGTGTGCCATCGGAAGAGCTTGCCCTCGGCGACGTACAGGAGTTCATCTCCCGATTCGTCGAATTCCATCGCCGTCGGGCTCGGCCCCTTGGCTCGGAAGAGTTCTCGTTCATGAGCGCGACCAGCCTCGACGACCCGGAAGCTGCCGTCACGGTCTTCCGCGATGACGAGCACGTCCTGTCTGTACGTCGCGGCGGTGTAGCCACCAGGCCCCCAGACGGTCCTGACGGGTACCCGGCCGTTCACGGGCTCGTCCGCGACCAGCAACCTAGGCGCAGACTCGTTGTTAGGAACGGCTTCGAAGAGGACTCGCTCGGAGTCGCTTGACCAGGCCAAAGGCTTGACGATCGTGTTGGCAGCCGTGGCGGCCCAGATCGGCCCCGCCGGTGTACGGGGGGTCGGCAGGTAGAAGCCGGCGAGCAGTCCTTCACCACAGGGTCCACCCATGAACGCGACGAATTGTCCGTCCGGTGTGACCACGGGGTAGTAGCCGGTTACGGGGTATTGCTCCATCGGCGCTAGTCCTTCGACGGGGCCACCGGTCAGCGCGACGCGCACGAGCTCGGGCACGGCTCCCGAGGGTCCGAGTCCGACGCATGGGGCGTTCGCCCACGGCCGCGTGAAGTACACGACCCCGCCCTCGCGGTCCACCGTCAGGCCGCTCAGCTCGGTCATCGCGCCTTGTGCCAGTGTGCGCAGCGACACTCCGGTCTTGGCGTCGATGGCCACAACGCGACCGTCGGCGGTCAGCGCGACCGCCTCCTCGATCTTCTGCGGACGGGACCCGGAGGATGCCGCGGTGACGCTCCGACTCTCGCCGTCGCCGTCGCGCACGGCAGCAACGCCTACCGCCAACGCAACAACGAGCACGACCGTGCCGAGGCCCGCCATCGCGTAGACGCACGCGTGGCGGCGCCGTCGGCGAGCGTCAGCACGGGCCCGCACCTCGGCCCACGCGTGATCATTGGCGCGGGCGCCGTCAGCGTCCTTACGGAGCGAGCGGCGCAGAAGGTCATCAAAGCTCACGTCAGCCCCTCCAGTCGGTGGGCCAAAGCGTCCAACGCGCGGTGGAGATGCGTCTTCACCGCGCCCTCCGACACACCGAGGGTGGCCGCTGCCTCGGCGGTCGAGCAGTCGAGGTAGTAGCGGAGCACAACGCACTCGCGCTGGCGGCGCGGCAGGTGGCGCACGGCATCGATCACCAGCCGGCTGGTCTCCGCACGGATAGCCCCGGACTCGGCCGACGGCGTGTGCACTTCCGGATCGGGGCGGTACCGGCGTGCGATCAGCCGGCGACGGAGCCCACCGCGGGCCAGATTCACCACCGATCGGCGCACGTACGGCAGCGGGTCGCCGCGTTTCCGCAGCTGCGCCCAGCGGTCGTAGGTCCTGGCGAACGCCTCTTGCACGACCTCCTCCGCCTCCGTTCGCTGATCGAGGAGCAGGCGCGCCAGCCCGACAAGAGATTCGTAGTGCTGCCGAAAGACCCGGCTCAGCACGTCGGAGGATGACCCACTCGTTGTGGAACTTGGTGGCGGCCTCCTGATGGATCATACGTTCAGGCTGTGACAGCTACGGGTGTTTGGTCGGTGTGCGCGCCGACGGCGTGTCGGAGCGAGTCGGCGAGTTTGGGGAGTTGCCGGTAGCCCTTCACGCGTCGGAACTGGCCGGCGGCTTGTTGCATGCCGGCAGCGGCCCATCGCAGTCGCATGTCGCCGTCGCGCCAGCGCTTCACGTTGCGGGCGTGCGCGCGGACGATCTCGATCATCGACTCCACCGGGTTCGTCGACATCAC
>JBQTKH010000019.1:0-23593 GCA_052386335.1 Microthrixaceae bacterium | reverse complement strand
GGGGGGCTGGAGGTGGGCGGCGCCGCGCTGCGTGCCAGCGGCGGCGGGGGCATCATGGTGCCCGAGGCGGAGGCGGTTGGCGACGACCGATGCGCCGTCCACACCGGCAGGTCCGGACCAAGCGGGCAGCGACGTGTCGATCGAGGTGAGCAGCACCGGGGCGTCGTCGACCCAGACTGCGAGGGTGGAGCGGAGGGTGCCGGCCGCCTCCCTCGCACGGCCGAGGACGACCACCTCTTCGAGCGTGACGTCGGCACCGGCCGCCGCGTGCACGGTGGTGGTGGCCTCATGGCAGGCCCGCTCGGTGAGGATCATCGGCTCCGGCCGCCAGTCGATGGACGCCCCATCGGCCACGTAGATGTCGGTGTCCCAGCGCGTGCCGGCGCCGCGGGCCGCGTAGACGACCGTCGCTGCCACCGCCCGTACCGCGACAGCGACGCCGGGCCCGACGTCGACTCGCACCCGGATGCGGTCCTCGCCTACCGGCGATGCCCCCGAGCCCACCAGCCAGAGCGTGGCGCCGTCCCACCGGAACCACACGGGGGCGCTGCACAGCACGCCCTGTACACGCACCGTCCCGCCCGCGCCACGCCGGAGCCGGACCGACACCTTGGTATCGGTCCAGCCACTGGCGGGTGGGGGGGACCCGAGCTCGGCGGGGATGCAGGCGTGCACGGTATGCGCGTGTCGTCTCGAGGTGTCAGTCAGCGGCGGTGGCCGTCGCGGGCAACTGGGTTCGGATCCACTCTGCGATGGGCACCGCTCCGTCTGGCGACGTCAGCGACACGAACACTGTCGGCAGGTCCCCCCGCTGCGCCGCAGCGTCCCGCTCCATCACCCCCAGATCAGCGTTCACGAGGTGCGCAAGGTCGATCTTGTTGATGACAAGCAGGTCCGAGCGGGTTACACCTGGCCCACCCTTGCGCGGCACCTTGTCGCCGCCGGCGACGTCGAGCACGAACAGCTGCACGTCGGCTAGCCCCTTGGAGAAGGTGAGCGTGAGGTTGTCGCCGCCGCTCTCGACGAGCACCAGGTCGAGCGGACCCTCCCGCTCCTCGAGATCCGAGATGGCGTCCAGATTGGCGGTGATGTCCTCCCGGATGGCGGTGTGGGGGCAGCATCCGGTCTCGACCGCGACGATGCGGCCGGCGTCGAGGACCCCCCGGCGCTTGAGGGTGTCGGCGTCCTCGGTCGTGTAGATGTCGTTGGTCACCACCCCGATGCGAAGCTCGTCCGACAGCAGCGCGCACAGCGCAGCGACCAGCGCAGTCTTGCCGGTGCCCACCGGCCCGCCGATGCCGATCCGGAACGCGCGGCCATCGAGGTCGGGATGGGCGTGATCGTGGTCGTCGTGGATGTGTGTGTGGGTGGGGGTGGGGCCGGTACCGATGTCGTGCACGGCGGCGCTCCTTTGGTTGGGCGGGTCTGGGTGTCAGCTGCGGAAGAGACGCGTAGGCAGAGCGGACTGGAGCTCGACGTCGATCTCGGCGAACGGGGTGGACGCGTGGGGGAGGTCGTCCGCCGCGACGAGCCCGAACGTGGAGACGGCCACGCCGTCAACCTCGGAACGCAGGTCGTGCAGGACGGCAGCGACGTCGAAGGGGTCGAGCGACAGCAGTCGCAACCCGGCCGCGCTGAGGGTGGCCGCGACGCCGTGTGCGCTGGCCAGCGCGGCCTCGTCGGGGGTACAGCCGACAGCCGTCGCGAGCATGCCGAACGCGACCGGCTGTACGGGTGGCCGTCGATCGGCAAGCGCGATCGGCTCGGGCACCAACCTGGCCGCGGTGCGGGCGAGCGCCCGACCGAGGGACCGCGACGTCGCCCGGGCGGCGGCGCTCGGGGTGCGGACGCACCAGGCGGCGTCGAGTGCATCGGGGTTCACGCCCGCGGCGGCCAGGCGGGCTGCTGCGGCATCGGTGCGCCCAGACGTCCACAGGCGGCAGGTCACGTAGGCGGCCAGAGATCGGGTGTCGTGGACACGACCGGCCCCGACCGCGGCCTCCAGGCCGTGGCTGTGTGCGTGGGTGCCGTCAGGGAAGCGTCCGTCGGCGAGGAGGAGGAGAGAGGCGACGGACATGTGAGGGCTCGAGGCTCAGCCCGGAGCCGGGCGGCTTCGCCGACTCGAGCAGAGGCAGCTGCGGGGGCTGAGGAGCGGAGCGACGACCGGTGAAGCCATGAGCTCAGAACAGGAAGTACCGCTGGGCCATGGGGAGCTCCCGGGCCGGGTCCTGCTCGATGGTGTCGCCGTCGACGGTGACCATGAAGGTGTCGGGGTCGACGGAGATCTCGGGCAGCGCGTCGTTGTTGACCATGTCCGCCTTGGTCACGCCGCGGCAGTCCTCGACGGCGACCACTCGGTGCGACAGCCCGAGCTTCTCAGCGAGACCGTCGTCGACCGCAGCCGGTGACACGAACGCGATCGATGTGTGGCCAGCGGTGCGGCCAAACGCCCCGAACATCGGGCGGGGAAGCACCGGCTGCGGGGTCGGGATGGACGCGTTCGCATCGCCCATCGCGCCCCACGCGATCACCCCGCCTTTGACCACGACGTGCGGGCGCACGCCGAAGAACCGGGGGTCATAGAGGACCAGGTCGGCGAGCTTGCCGGGCTCGATCGAGCCGATCTCGCGGCTCAGGCCGTGCGCGACCGCCGGGCAGATCGTGTACTTGGCGACGTAGCGCTTGGCCCGCTCGTTGTCGGCGCGACCGTCCCCGGGCAGCGGCCCCCTGCGACGCTTCATCACGTGCGCTGTCTGCCAGGTTCGGATGACCACCTCGCCGATGCGACCCATGGCCTGGGAGTCCGAGCCGATCATCGAGATGGCCCCGATGTCGTGCAGCACGTCCTCGGCCGCGATCGTCGATGGACGGATCCGGCTCTCCGCGAACGCTAGGTCCTCGGGAACGGCGGGATTGAGGTGATGGCAGACGATCAGCATGTCGAGGTGCTCGTCCGCGGTGTTCACGGTGTGGGGTCGGGTCGGGTTGGTCGAGCTCGGCAGCACGTTGGGGACGCCGGCGACGGTGATGATGTCGGGGGCGTGGCCGCCGCCCGCGCCTTCGGTGTGGTACGAGTGGATCGACCGACCGCCGATCGCACCGAGTGTCGTCTCCACGAACCCGGCCTCGTTCAGCGTGTCGGTGTGGAGCGACGCTTGGACGCCAGCCTCGTCGCACACCCGCAGGCAGGCGTCGATGGCGGCGGGCGTGGAACCCCAGTCCTCGTGAAGCTTGAAGCCGCTGGCGCCGGCTCGCAGCTGTTCCCACATGGCGTCGGTCGACACCGTGTTGCCCTTGCCGAGCAGCACCAGGTTGATGGGCCAGCCGTCCATCGAAGTGAGCATCGACGACAAGTAGAAGGGCGACGCGGTGACGGTGGTGGCCTTGGTGCCCTCGGCCGGTCCGGTGCCGCCGCCGATGATCGTCGTGATCCCGGTCGCGAGCGCGGTGTCCAGGATCTGTGGGCAGATGAGGTGGACGTGGCAGTCGACGGCCCCGGCGGTGAGGATCTTGCCGTTGCCCGCCAGCACCTCGGTCGACGGCCCGATCACCAGGTCGGCGTGCACGCCGTCCATCGTGTCGGGGTTGCCGGCCTTGCCGAGCGCCACGATCCGGCCGTCCTTGATGCCGACGTCGGCCTTGACGATCCCCCAGTGGTCGAGCACGACCGCACCGGTGATCACCAGGTCCGGCGCGCCCTGTGCCGCAGTGCGAAGCGACTGGCCCATCGACTCGCGGATGACCTTGCCGCCGCCGAAGACAGCCTCGTCGCCGGCGCGCCCCGGCCCGCCGGACAGGTCGTCCTCGACCTCGATCAGCAGGTCGGTGTCGGCCAAGCGGATGCGGTCGCCGGTCGTCGGACCGTAGAGCGCGGCGTACCTCGCGCGGGAGAGGGTGGGACCGCTCACGATGCGCCCCCCGAGTAGAGCCCTCGGAACCCGGCCGTGATGCCCGCGCCGGCAAAGGCGACGAGCTCGACGGTCATCGAGATGCCCGGCTCGAAACGGACGCTCGTGCCGGCGGGGATGGCGAGCCGGTGGCCCACCGCGGTGTCGCGATCGAACTGCAGTGCCTCGTTGGCCTCCGCGAAGTGGAAGTGCGAACCGACCTGTACGGGACGGTCTCCGGTGTTGAGCACGGTCAGCGAGACCAGGCCTCGCCCCTCGAGCAGCACGACGTCGCCCTCGGCGAGGAGGATCTCGCCCGGGACCAGCCGGGAGGCACCGTCGTCGACTGCGCCCGCAGCGAGCGGCACCGGCTGTATCGGCCCATGCAGGGTCACCAGCTTGGTCCCGTCGGGGAAGGTCGCCTCGACCTGGAGCTCGTCGATCAGGGCCTCGACCCCTTCCATCACGTCGGAGGTGTCGAGGACGTCGCATCCGTCGGACATGATCTGTGCCACAGACACGCCGTCGCGCGCCGCCTCGAGCACCCAGGCGGTGAGCACCGCGACCGCCTCGGGGTGGTTGAGCAGCAGCCCGCGATCGCGGCGGCGCAGCGCGACCTCCGCGGCGCTGGCGAGCATCAGCCGTTCCTGCTCGTGGGGGGTGATCAGCATCCGGCCTCCGTCGCGCGCCGTCGTCGTCGGTTCTGGTCCCCCCGGTGGACCCGGTCCGAGCGGCACCCTACAACGCCGACCAGGGGCGCATGTCGCAGCCCCCAGCGTGCGCCATGGGCAGAGCAGTCCGAGCACCGGGGAATGGTGGAGTGACCACTCACCACTCACGGTACGGACAGCGGGTTTCCCGCTGGTAGCGGATCGATGGCGATCTCGTTTCCACACCGTCAGCGTCGTGCGGGCAGCTCACCGAGACCCCAGGAGCGTCAGGTTGGCGTCAGCACTTCGTCGCAGCGGCCTCATGCACGGGACACGGCTGCGATGCGGCAGATTTCTACGTTCACCTGCGTGTATACAGCGGCGGATCCAGGGACCTCTCGACGGGAGATCGCCGACCAGTCACTGAAGCACGGCCTGCTCATGGGCGATCACCCGCCGGGACGGTGGCCGACGGTGGCTGGGTGAAGGGGTTCATCTGCGAGGCGCGGGGGCTCGTGGACGCGACGGACATCACCCGCCACGGGGGCTGGCGGGCCTACCTGCCCGCCGGCGGCTGAGTGACGAGTTGCCGGGGAGCACCGCACCGGACGAACGCTGCTCGATGCGGCCACGGTGACCTTTGATGACGAGCTCGGCGCCAGTGCGACTCGCTTGGGACCGTGCATGGGCCTCGGCGTCGGATCTGCGGTCGAACTGGTTGGGTCCGCTAGAGCTCATCGAGGAGCCAAGCATCCATCGACCTCCTGGCATCAGCTCGAGGACGATTCGGGCCGGTCGAGTACCCCGCACGCGCCGCGCCGACAGGTAGGCCCGCTCGCCATCGATGTCCACGCCGAACCTTCCCAACGACGGGTTGCCGGCGAATCTCACCGGGGTGACCGGTCGGAGACAGCTGTCTGACTGCTGCCTGTCCGACCTCAGCGCGGGTCGGCTGCCGCTACGCGATGCGCCGACGACCGGGTGGGTGCGCTCGATGGCCGATGGTGTCCACGATGACAACGTCACTGTGCACCCGACGCGACAGCGCGTGCCCGACGGTGCGGCGGAGCTGCACGCGATGGCGATCGGCGTTTCCGACGATGACGGCGTCAGGTTCCAGCTCCTCGATCAACGCGAGCAGCACTCCGACGGGTCGCCCCGGTTCGGTTCGAGCGTCGACGTGCAAGGCACCGCAGGCAGCAGCCAGCGCGTGGTCGATGGCCGTGTTCACGAGTGCCTCGGCGCGAGTTCCGGTGGACCGGAGCCATGGGAACTCCGTATCGACACCGCGGCCGTCGCGGGGTTCGGGTTCGCGCGCATCGAAGGCGTGGGCGATCGTGAGCCTGGCTCGGTGGACCTGCGCCAGCTGCGCTGCCGACTCGACGGCTTTCGTCGCGGTGGGTGATCCGTCGGTGCCGACGAGCACATGGGTGTACACAGGCGTCTCCCGTTGTCGTGAGTGCTTCGGACAACGGTACGAAGCCGGAGTTGCCAGCCCGTGAGGGCGTGGTGGCGATCTGCGCGCCGAAGGATGTCATCGATGTGAACAAATCGGCTCAGGCCATCGACGCGCCACTACGAACGGAAAAGGGGGTGATGTGAGGGTCAACGCCGGTTCGTGGCGGACACCGCTCAGCCGGGATGAATCCCGTGTTCAGCGGCCTTTTCGGCCTGGCGTTCCTGCTCGTCCTGGAGGGCCTGCAAAACGGCCATCATGATCTTGTTCATGTCCTGCGGGAAGGCATGAAAGCCCTGGTCAGCGGGGGTACGGCGAAACGCCGTGCCATCTACGTGCCATAACGAATCAGCTTCAGCGCGATCTGACCCGCTTCGACGGGCTCCCCTGTCATGAGTCGGACTGCCTCGGCGAGACGATCGCGGAGGTCATCGAGCTGCCGTGCTTGGGTGACGGCACCGGGGACCGCGGGAGCAGTGGCGACCCAGTTGTGCCCGTCCCACTCGCCGACAGCATCGATGGTGCTCATGGCGTTCCGGAACGCTGAGGGCGACGGTGTGCTGGTTCCTCATCGCCGTGGAGGACGACGGGGTCGAGATCGAGCCCGTTCGGCCACACCACATCTCCGCCCTCGACCCTGACCTGCGCGAAATAGGCGGGATCCTTCAAGGGCTCGAACATGGGGCCCCAGAGCTCGTCGGCCAGATCCGTGTCGTTCACGACGCCGTCATCGAAGGTCACTCGGATCGCGTAAGGAGGCAGCACCTCGACGGCGACAGGCCTTGGGATGCGCTTGAGCTTGGTCATGGCAGTGGCTCGATCGTACCGGGGTCGTCTCGGAGCGCGGCTCGGTTCCACGCGTTGTGCAGCTCGTCCAGGTGCATCGCCCGCCAGGTTCTGACGAGTCGTAGGGCTCGTCGCGGGAGCCATCCAGCGAGGACGGCGCCGTCGTGGATCTGGATGCGAGCGTCGTACTCGCCGTACCTGGCGTGGAAGTGCGGCGGCGGATGGTCGCGCTGGTACATGGTGATGACGATGCCGTAGAAGGTCGACAAGCGAGGCACCCTCAGCCTCCGCCGGCAAGTCCGCGGAAGGTGAGGTCGAGGCGGGCCATGACCGCGTCGTTGGTCTCGGAGAACAGGTGGCCGTAGACGTCGGCGGTGATCTGGACCGAGCTGTGACCGAGCCAGCGGCTCACCTGCAGCAGGTTCGCTCCCATCTCAACCCAGAGCGGGACGGCGGAGTGCCGAAGGTCGTGGAAGCGCAGCGACGGCAACGCGGCTGCCTCGCGGGCGGGCTTCCACACGTCGCCATGCCAGTTGCCGGCGTGGAGTCGTCCACCCCGAGCCGCCGTGAAGATGAGGGCGTCGTGGTCGGCCCAGTCGATCGTCTGGAGGTGCTTCTCCAGGACCGTGGTGAGGAACCCGGGGATGGGCACGGACCGGCGACCGGACGCGGTCTTCGGCTCGGCCCGGTCGGGACCGACCTGTGGTGCGGTCTCCTCGACGTGGACGAGCCGCCGAGGAAGGTCGAGCCGCCCGACTCGCAGACCGGCGATCTCAGCGAATCGAAGCCCGCAGACCCCGGCGACGAAGATCATCGGCCGCCAGCTGACCGGAGTCGCGTCGGCGAGGCGTACGAGGTCCTCTGGACGGACCACGGTGACACTTGTCTTCGGGATCGGCGGCAGTCGCACGCCGCGGGTGGGCGCTCGCTCGATCAGCTCGAGGTCGGCCGCTGTCCGCAGGGCCGAGCGGAGCACGGCGTAGACCGAGTGCGTGGTACCGGCGCCGATCGTCTGGGTCAGCCCCGCGACGAAGCGCTGCACGTCCTGCGGACGGAGATCCGACAGGGGAGTGGTGCCGAGCGCCGGCTCGATGTGGGCGCGGATCGCGCTTCGGTCTCTGGCAAGGGTTCCTGGCCGCTTGTGGAGGGAGTGCTGGGTGCGCCACCGCTCGAGCCACTCGCCGACAGTGAGGTCGGGCTCTGGGGGCCCGAGCGCAAAGGTGCCGCGCTGCAGGTCGGTCTCCGCCATGGCGAGCCAGCGAGCGGCGTCTGCCTTCGCGGTGAAGGTGGTGGGGGCTGTGGTGCCGTCGGGGAGCCGGGCCTGGTAGCGGCCGGACGGCAAGCGTCGGACAGCTCCGAACTGTCGTCTGCCCATGGGCGAACCTCCGGGGCAGCGGCCAGAAGCCGCAGCGGACGAGTGGGGACTCAGCAGTCCCGAGGAGGGTCGGCCAGGGCGGGCCGGCGACGCGACGACAAGGTTACCGGCGGCGTGAGACGGTTGTCGTGGCGATGCGAGTCGATCCACGCGGCGATGTCGTGGGGGTCGAAGCGCAGCAGGTGTCCCCACTTGATGAACGGGATCCGCCGCTCGTGCACCAGCCGACGAACGTGGCGCACCTCGACGCCAAGGAGCTCGGCCACGTCGCCGATGCCAATGAGCGGGTTGGGATCCCGCACGGGTTCGACCTGAACAGCGCGCATCGCAGCCTCCGGGTGCCAAGTGCCGCGGGTGGGTCCCGCGGGCACGTCGTGGCGTTGAAAGGAAGCACGAAGGGGTCGTGCTGAGGGTCCCGCTGAAGGTCGTGCTGGAGGTCCCGCTCGCCGTCCCCTGGTTCGAAGATCGGGGTAACGCTGAGGTGGACGTTCGGCGCGTCAGCTGGGCTGCGGGACGTCTCGGGTCGCTGCTGTGAGGACGTGTTGGGCGATGTCCGTCGGCAATGAGGTGGTGGTGTCGAACCTGACGTCGTAGTTCCAACCCGCATGGATGCCCGCTGATGCCTCGGCCAGGCCACCCCATCGGCCGGGGCGCCCGCGCTCTCGCTCGAGGAGTACATCGAGTGGGCAGTCGAGGCCCACGTAGGTCGTCGCGACGTTCGAGAACGCGTCACGGATCTCGGCGAAGGGAACGCCGCCCGAGGACAAGACGACCTGATTGCCAGCGCCAGCCAGGCCGGCGATCCCGGCGAGATAACCGTCGACGAGGGTCGGCGACGCATCACGCCAGATGAGATACGGCTCTGCCACCGCCCCAACCACAAGTTCGTCGAACATCACCCACGGAGTGTCGCCCTGGTCGAGCATCGCTGTCATCACCGACGACTTGCCGCTACCCGATGGCCCGTTCAGCACCACGATGCGACCGCCGGGGACCCCGGCGAACGGCCGAGGCTTCTCGTGGACCCACGCCTCCGCGATGCGGGTGTTGTCCTCCGCGGTCGTGACGAGCCGCCACTCGCGTCCCGAACCCGTCAGACCAGCATCGACACGGTCGACGTTCACGGAGATCCAGCCCACCCGCAGATCGTCGATCGTGGACAGAGGCCGAAGGACCTCGCGAATCGCGGCTTCGTCCGCGTCCTCGGTGACGAAGTCGCCGAGCGCTCCGGCACCCGAGGCAGCGATGGCTTCCAGCAGCAACTCCGCGAGCGGTTGCATGTCATCCACGGGAGTAGTCAAGCCGAGTCCAACGGGTACCTCATCACGGGCACCGGCCGCCGCGCCGACGGCAGGGCAATCGAGCACTGGGGTAGCCGCTCCTGACTACCCTTCCGACGCGGCATGGCGGCTGGGAGGTTCGGGTGGAGCTAAGTGGTCGGGTCCTGCTGGGCCGGTGCGGTAAGTGCTGATCGCTGTCGGTGTCGTCGCGGCGGTGATCGGGGCCCTGGTGGGTCACACGATTGGCCGGCGGGGACGGCCGCCGCGGCGGACGTCGCAGACCGCCGGCGCGGTCACGGACCGGGCTGCCAAGCGGGGCCTTTCCGTCGAGCCCCGCCGTCGGCTTCCGACGTTCTCGGATGTCGGTGGGTTCGATGAGCTGAAGCGGGAGCTGGAGGACACGATCGGACTCCTACTGCGCCACCCGGAGCGCGCGGAGGAGTACCGCATCACCTGGGGTGGCATCCTGCTGCACGGCCCGCCGGGTTGCGGCAAGTCGTTCTTTGCTCGGGCAGTGGCGGGTGAGTTCGGGAGCTCGCTCATCGCCGTGAACACCGCGGACTTGATCTCCGAGGTCCCGGGCTCGGGCCCGCAGCTCGTGGCCGACGCCTTCGACTTCGCGGCCGACCGCTTGCCGTGCGTGCTGCTCTTCGACGAGCTCGACGCCATTGCCGGGGACCGGTCGCGCTCCACCGAGGTTGGCGGCTCGCGGGAGGTGCTTACCCAGCTGCTCCAGTGCGTGGAGCAGTGGCGGTCCGAGCCGCGTCTGTTGGTGATGGCCACCACGAACGACATCGACGCTCTCGACTCGGCGGTCATTCGTCCCGGGCGGTTCGACCGCAAGATCCGCCTCGACCTCCCGGACGGTGCCGGCCGACGAGCAGTGCTTGAAGCCACGCTGAATGGTCGACCGCGCGACGCGGGCATCGACTTTGATGGCCTCGCCCGGATCACGCAGGGGTGCACACCGGCAACGCTCGTGAACATCTGCGAGACCGCCGCGCTCGTCGCCTTTCGTGAGTCGATCGGCCGGACAGCCGTGGTTCGGATCACCGAACAGCACCTGCGCGACGCCATCCTTCATCGTGGTGGTGACGACCGGCCGACCGTCGAGCACTGGAACTGGGACGCGCTGGTCCTACCCGAGAAGACGAAGCTGGAGCTCACGAGCATCCAGGCGTTGCTCACCGACCGGGACCTGGCCGACCGCCTCGGCGTGGACCCGCTCAACGGGGTACTGCTCACTGGTCCGCCGGGAACAGGGAAGACCACCATCGCCAAAGTGTTGGCGGCTGAGTCGGGCTGCAGCTTCTACCCCGCGTCCAGTGCCGATCTCTCGCACCGGTGGGTTGGGGAGAGCGAGAAGGCCATCGCCCGTCTCTTCGATCGGGCACGCCGGAATGCCCCGGCCATCATCTTCCTCGACGAGATCGACGCCATCGGCTCGGCCCGCGGCTCGTGGGGGGCCTATGACCGACAGCTCGACCAGCTACTCCAGGAGATCGACGGTCTGGGCTCTCAACCAGGGGTCATGGTGCTGGGTGCCACCAACCGACCCCAACATCTCGACCCGGCGCTCGTGCGCGGGGGCCGGTTGTCACGGATCATCGAGCTACCGCTTCCCGACCGCCCCGCCCGCGCCGCAATCCTCCAGCGGCTCACGGCGGGCATGGTGCTCGACGGCGTGTCGATCGACGAGCTGGCGGGGGAAACCGACGGATATTCCGGTGCCGACCTCAAGTCGCTGTGCCAGCAGGCCGCGCTCCAGTCGATGATGCGCGACATCGAGGACCACTCCGTGACTGCCGCCGACATCGACGACGCCCTGCGCCTCGGCCGTGCGACGACCACCCCGCATCCAGGTCGCCGTCGCCGCAGCCCCCTCCAAGCGGACTGAACCCTCGCAGCGGGACCAGCTGCGATGTGTGTGATCGGTCTGGAAGGCCGGGCGTGAGGCCTCTCAAGCACACTCGCGATGCGCCGTTACTCGACGGTTCTGGCCCGCGGCAACAGGACGTTCGGACGGGCTGGCAGCGCCCGGTGCGCCTCTCGGACGATGATGCGCAGGTGATCGACCAGGATCGGCGCGTGGTTGATGGGCAGCGGCAGCTGGTGTGGGGCACGACGCGTCAGGCGATCGCTGCTGGCGTGGCGACTGCGGTGTGGGCGGGCGCCTACTACTCCGGGCTCGCCTACAACTTGCTGGCGTTGACGTTGTTCGCTTCGCCGGTGGTGGTTGGAGTGTCTCGGGGGTGGTCGTGGCGAAGGGGTCGACTCCGCGGGCCCCTGTGGCGAGGGCCGAGGCGTTGGCATGTCGCCCAGGCCGTGAACGTGCTGGTGCTGTGTCTCGCCATCGGGACTGTCGTCCTTCCGGCTGTGGTCAACATCCAGTTCGGACGCGGCGAGTACCGCAGCGTGTTGGGCTGGTTGCTCATCGGCGTAGCGTCATTGGCGGTCGGAGCGATCTTTCCGAAGAGGAGCGTGTCGGCATTGCTGAACGTGCTCGTTCTCGTCGCGACGTTCTGGCTGGGAGCCCAGCTGCTTCGACTTCACCAGGAACCCTCCGGTGCGGTGTCGTTGCAGTTCCCTCTCGAGGGGGAGTGGTACGTCATTCAGGGTGGGCCCAGCGTCCTGTACAACCACCACTGGGCTGTTCCCGAGCAGCGCTACGCGCTCGACCTGATCGCCGTGGAGGGTGACAAGTACCGGCGTGACGGAGCAGTCGGCGACGGCTCCTACCTAGCGTGGGACCAACCCGTGCGCAGCTCAGCCGATGGGCGTGTCGTGCAGGCGATGAACACTCCAAACGGTGTCGCAGGCAGCCATGTCGTCATCGACATGGGCGACGGCCGCTATGTGCTCCTCGCGCACCTCCGAGAGGGCAGCATCACCGTGGACAACGGCGAGCGGGTTCACACCGGTGACCTCATCGGACGCGTTGGCAGCACGGGGAACTCCTCGGAGCCGCACCTGCACATCCAAGTTCAGAACGACTCGACCCTCGAGGACTCCACCCGCTCGTTCCCCATCGTCTTTCAGTCCGTAGCTCGATCGAGAGGCGGCCACACACAAGACACCGATCGCGCGGACCTCCGGCGAGATGACCGGGTACGCAACATCAACTGAGACCCACCTCACGCCACGCATGCCTGCACGTCGCCCGCCCGGGACACCCCGGTGGGACGCGCCGAAGATGCCCTGAATTTCGCGTCCCCGAAGCGGTGATTCCCGAGGCTTGTTGGGTCGCGCGCAGGATCATGACCCGTCGGACTCGACCTCGGACTCAGTCACTGCCAGGACAATCAGGGCCGGCGCCATCGAAGACAGTCTTGAAGGAGATGAACGACCGGGTTGTCGACGATGCCCCGCTGGACCCAACACTGATGGTCAGCTCCCGGTCACCATCGAACGATCGGAATGACCACTCGTCGGCGTCATTCGTTGTGGCGTCCGGGCAGTAGGTCCAATCGATCTCGCCCGCTCGACCTGCAGCTATTGCGAACATCGAGCGGAGCGACGGAACATCGTCGTCGGTGTACACGGCCACCCCCGTCCCAGGCGCACCGGTCGACTCGCTCTTGACAAGCACTATCCCGTCCTCGGGCAACTTGAAGCCCTCAACCGTGGACGGCAACCGGACCTCTCCGTCCGAGCAGGCTGCGAGAAATCCGGCCACGCCGAATATCGGCACCACGACTGAACGCGACCATGTGCGTGCGACTCCCATAGTCGCCATCCTCCCTCACGATGAGAGGCGACGAGGTCCATCGCCCATCAGCGAATATGCAACCCCAAGAACCACCACCCGCCGGCCGCCCGAGAGCGGCCGGCTCCACCCTGAGCGCCGCCAACATAGGCGCCGATCGGTTCGCCTGCGCCGCAGCCTCGTTGAGTGTTATCGGCGGCTGATCGGTGCGGATATCGCAGTGGACGGCGAGCGCTCGAGCCGACAATGTGCTGTGCGTGGCGGCGGTTTCGACGGTGTACCCAGTGGAGATCTTCGGCGAACGGATTGTCCTCCGGGAAGTTCTCGAGAACGATGTCGACGCGGCCTTCACTTGGGGCTCGGACCCGGAGTTCTTCCGATACCTCCCCTACGAGCCCGTCCAGACGCTTGAGGAGGAGCGCGAGTACATCGCTGGCGTGATCAACACCGCTCGACAGACCCCGCGTGTGGCATACCAAGTAGGGATCGAACTGTGCGCTACGCAGCAGCTCGTCGGATTCGTCGACCTACGTATCACTTCCTTCCGGCACCGCAACGCCGAACTCGGACTCTCGGTAACGCCGCCGATGTGGGGGCAAGGGCTAGCCACCGAGTCGGCGCGCCTACTGATCCAGTTCGGATTCGAGAGGCTCGGGCTACATCGCATCTCGGCCGGTCACCACCCCGACAATGTGGGATCGGGTCGGGTGCTGGAGCGTGTGGGAATGAGACGCGAGGGACACCTTCGCGAGAACCTGCTGTGCGGCGGCGAGTGGCGTGACTCCATCGTGTACTCGATCCTTGGGCACGAGATTTGACCCAGCCATGAGGGTCGGATGCGTGCCACTCTTCGCAGCGTCGCCCTAGGACGACGCGCGCAACAGCACGCTCCCGAAGCGCCGTCAGGCGACTAATCAAGACGACTCCGGTTGGGGTTATCTCGCGACTGATCTGTGCGCCTGGACTCGCGGGGCCGTGCGCTTAGTGGGAATCCATCGCGGTGTGTCGGAGCCCGAGTGCGAGGATCCTGCGGTGCAAACTCGTCACACGACCGATCCTGCCGAGGCTTTGGACCGCGTGTTGGACTTCCTCGCCACGGACCCGGTGGTAAACAACGTTGTGCTGGGGTTGCTCGGCGGTGCACGAGACCACGACCGTCAGGCGCCCATGTGGTGGGCCGAGGACGCGTTAGGCGTCGTGCGAGGAACGCTCGTCGGGCCAGGTTCGCCGCTCCCAGCGATTCTCGGCCCCATGGACTCTGAGACCGCGTCCGCGCTTGCCGCGGCGAGTGCCTCGACTGGACCGGTGCGACGAGTCAATGGCCCTGCGCACGTCGCAGCCAGCTTCGCTGGTGCCTTCGCGACGCTCACGGGCGCGCCGGCCAGACCAGTCGGAGGTGAACGCGTCTGCGAAGCGAGATCGGCCCAGATCATTGGGGACCCGCCAGGCGGACGCCGACCCGCCGAAGACGCCGACCTCGAAATGATCGTTGGGTTCGTCGCCGGGTTCGGCGCCGACACGGGAACGGGTCATGGCGGGCCCGAGGCAGACCGGGAACGAGCAGTCGGGTTCATCGAGGCCGGCCGCCTTCACGTCTGGGAGGTCAAGTCGACGCTCGTGGCATCAACCGTGGTCATTCCGCCGAGTCATGGCGTCTCACGTGTCGCGTTCGTGTACACCCCTCCCGAGCATCGTGGATGTGGCTACGCGTCGAGGCTCGTCAGTGAACTCACGGCGGAGATTCTCGAGAAGGGCGTTCGACCCATCCTCTACACGCAGTTGGAGAATCCCATCTCGAACCGCATCTACCAACGCATCGGCTATCAAGCCGTCAGCGAGCACGTCCGCTACGAATTCGATCTCCCAGCCGACGCCCCTACGGGCGGCTGAGCGAGTGTGCACCCACCAAGTACGCGCCATTCGTCGGCGGGTGCATGTCCGCGGGATGTGGTGATCTGTGCCGACGATATGTGCGTGTCGGCACACGGCTCGACCTGGGGAGGTTTCTTCGCAACCCGCGGTCGCTGAAGGAAGGCTGCGTTGCGGGCGTCGAACTGGCTACGTCGAGCCGAAGCAGCATGAGAGAGTTGCGCAGTGAAGTCAACGACACCGGGGGCAGCGGTCCTCCAGATGTTCGGCGTTGCAAGCGAGAGGGAGCTGCCTGGGGCAAGCGAGAATCAGCACTGGCTCGTTCGTCGCGGTGACAGTCCGGCGGTTCTGCGCCGAGTGGCACATGCCAGCACCCGGGGCCTGTCCTACGAACTAACCGTCCTACGGGAGCTAGATCGTCGCGGCTGGCCGATTCCTGTTCCCCTCACCGAGCCCGTCGATGTCGACGGCCACACCTGGGTGCTGTACTCGTGGCTCCCAGGAACATCTCCGACACAGGAGGATTGCCACGCCCAGCGGGAACGAGGCCGCCTGCTCGCGCGCCTCCATGGCGACCTCGCCGAGATCGTCGACCTCGGTCAACGCGACGGCTGGCAGATGGCCCACGAAGTCGTCGCCGACCCCTCGCTCGACGAGCTCCTGCCGAAATTCGAGCGGATCTACCCCACAGAGGGGCATCTGCTTCGTTGGCACGCCCGACGCTCCCGCGAGCTGCTTGCTGAGCTACCGGTCGCGGAGGCAGCCCGGACCGTCGTCCACGGAGACCTTGCCCCTTGGAACCTCCTCTTCGAGGGTGACGCGCTGTCAGGGATCGTCGACTTCGACATCGTTCACCTTGACCTCACTGTCGCTGAGTTCGCCTGCTCGTGGCGAGGGAAGTACGACGAGGTCATCCACGGCTATAACGAGGTTCGACCGCTCACCGACCTCGACCGCGTACTCCTGACACCAGTGTTCTGGGCCTGGCTGTTCATCGGAGTGGCAGACGACCTTCGAGACATCGTGTCCGGGGCCGCAACGCTTGATCGCCTGGCTTGGATGATGAGCAAGCTCCCGCTCCGAACTCCGGCGATGGGGCCCAACGCGGTGCCCTACCCAGGGAGTCCTTAGCGCTGGCCCACGAAGAAGCGCCGTTCTCCGGCACGATGCGGCCCGCGCGATCAGTTGATCCCCAGCTCAGGCTTCTGGCTAGGCAGGACAAATCGCTCATAGCGTCGAAATCAGGTCATGACCGCCTCGCCCGCAGGGGCGCCTGGGACTATAGAGGTGTTCCGTTGAGGAGTAGGGCGGCTCGTTTGGTGGCGGTCGTGGTCGTGGTCGCGGCGGCGCTCGCCGGACTGAGCACAGCGAGTGCGGAGGCCGACGACGATGCTGTCGCTGGGATCGTCGAACTCGATCCCGATCGTGACCCATTCTGCGAGCTGACGGAGCCACTCGGTGCGGGCCGGCCTGGGTTGGCGGAGCGAGATGTCCTGCCACCGGGGATGACCGAGGCGCCAGTCGGGGCGGCCGATCTCGACGGCGACGGGGCCGACGACATCCTTTCGTGGCGGTACTTCTACGCCGAGCAGTGCGCGCTCATGGACCCCGCCGGGCAGTCTGAGTTTGGCGGGACGTTTCGTGCCACGCTCACGGCTCGGAAGGGATCAACCGGGGCGCTGCTGTGGGAACGGCCACTGACCGATTCGGGTTCGTACTACCGAACCGTCTCCCTTCACCGGGCGGGCGTGAGACCGGTGATCGTCGCCTCCGAGCAGAACAGAACGACCGGTGCCCTCGAGCTGCTCTCTCTATCAGCTGAGGGCTCGACCCGATGGTCCCGATCGCTGGGCCTGGTGAGCGTGGGGGGCGTGGCGGGGCCAGTGTTTCGTGGTGTGCTCGATGCCGACGGCGACGAGTACGAGGACCTGCTGGTGACGACGCACTCGCTCTCCTATCTGCAGAACGTGCAGAACGTTCCTCCTACGGTTCACATCATCAGCGGGGCCGATGGCAGGACCCTGTTCGCGCGGCCGCTCGATCTGCCCACCAACGAGATCCCCGTGATCAAGATCGTTCCGGGGCTCGAGGGGGAGCGGGATGGGTTCGTGGTGTCGTTCCCGTATGCCGACGCCTCGGCGCCGGTCGTCGCGTACGGTGCGGACGGAGTGCGTCTGTGGTCATCCGAAGGACTGCCGTTCCGGGCAACGGTTGCCACCGTGGGCGACGCGACCGGAGACGGCGTCGCCGACCTCGTCGCGATGGCGGGCTACGCCTCAGGGGACCCTGACACCGTCAACAACGTGCTGCTGAACGGGGCGTCCGGATCGGTGCTTTGGGCTGCACCGGGTGGGTTCCCACGCGAGATCGGCGACGTCGACGGTGACGGTCGAAGCGACGTCGTCTCGGGCCGCTTCGACTACGCGCGGGAGGGCGACGAGGTTGCTGTTCAGCTTCGTTACGTCGCCCGCAATGCTGAGGGAGTGATCCTGTACAACGCCGTCTACGAGGTCGGTTCGGATCAACCCTCTCGGTCCGTCGACTACCGGGATTACGAGCGGTGGGGTGATGTCGACGGTGACGGCACTGACGACTTCGTGCACTCCCTCCTCGTCCTGGTCTACGACTCCAGCACTCAGCGATGGGCCACCGAAGTCGAGGACCGCAGGGTGGTCTCGGGGCGCACCGGCCAGCCCGTGAGCGCGGGCGTCGTCGGGAGACCGCTGTACGGCTCATTCGACGGTCTCGGTGCCGATGTGTTCACAGTCGCCCGTCCCAACCCAGGCTCGGTCGCGCTGCACGCCACCGATGCCGCATCTGGGTCCACGTTGTGGGACCGCGAGGTGCCCGTTGCGGCACGCAGCGACGAGCGGCGCCGCTACGAGGTCACGTTGGCCGCGGACATCGACGCCGACGGCCGCGATGAGCTGATTCTGTTCGCTCACACCGGCGACACCCACGACTTCGGTTGGTACGACGAGCCCGGGGTGTACACGACCACGGTCGTGGCACTCGACTCGACGACGGGCGCCACCCACTGGTCATTCGACACCGCCATTGACGGATAGGGCTGAAGCATGTCGTTCAGCCGCCAAGTCGCCGTCGTGGCATGTGCCAGCGTCGCTCTCGTCTCCGTGGCCCTCCCGGCACGTGCTGACCAGCCTGACGGGCCGGCCGGTACAACATCGCTCGTCTCTGCAACGCCCGAAGGCGGGCGAGGAGGTCGCCTCAGCACCGACCCTCACTTGTCGGCCGACGGCCGCTACGTCGTCTTCCTCTCCTACGCCGGCGACCTTGTGCCGGACGACACCAACGACGTACAGGACGTCTTTGTCCGGGACCTGGCGACCGGGGTGACGGTGCGCGCATCCGTGTCGGAATCGGGCGAGCAGGCAAATGGCCGCAGCATCTCGCCGTCGATCAGTGCCGACGGGCGATGGGTGGCGTTCGCCACATTGGCAGACAACCTCGGACCCCGCGACCGCAACGAACGCTGGGACGCCTACCTGAGGGACATGACCACTGGGGAGGTCCGGCGTGTCTCGGACGATTTCGCCGGTGGTGACGCCAACGGCGACACCACCGAGATCGTCGTGTCAGCGGGTGGTTCCACAGTTGCGTTCACCTCGGGCGCTACCGACCTGCTCGCGGTACCAAGCCGCTCCGGAGGCGGGGTGTTCCTGCGAGATGTCGCGACGTGGGCGGCGAGCCGCGGATCGGTGCGTGCCGATGGAGCGCCATTGGGTGGCCAGTCACCGGATCTCTCGGCAGACGGGACGCGTCTTGGCTTCGAGGTGTCGTACGACGTCGTCGTCCGCGACCTCACGTCCGGCACCGTTGCGGTGGTCGCCGCCGACGTGGAGGGCTACGTATCCATCTTCGACTGGGACCTTGCGGCGAACGGCGGGGCAGTCGTGTTCCAATCGTCCGCCGCTGTCACCGCTGACGACCTCAACGACTACGACGACATCTTCGTCGAGGACTTGGAGACAGGAGCGATCGAGCTGGTCTCGCTCGGCACCGACGGCGCCCAGGCGGGTGATTACTCCTCTCGTCCGGCCATCTCGGCCGACGGTCGATTCGTCGTGTTCGACACGGCATCGGAGGCGCTGGACCGCTCCGATGAGAACCCGTCCTCCGACGTCCTGCTGCGAGACCGCCTCGCCGGAACCACGACCGTCATCTCGGTCTCCTCGAACGACCGCCCGAGCCTCGGTTCGTCCTTCGACGCCAGCATCGACGATTCCGGGTCTCGGATCGTGTTCCTGTCGACCGGCATCGCACTCACTGCCTTCACCGTCACGCCGAACCGCTCCACGGACGTCTACGTGCGCGTCACAGCCGCTCGACCGCCGTCATGCGCTGACGGTCACGACCAACGTGGGGCGATCTCGGGGACCGTCGCGGACCAGGTCGAACCCTCTACCCGCACGGCAGGACCGTATGCGCACGACATGGGTTGCAGCCTCGCCGACGTCGAGGAGCAGTGGCCGTGAACGTCCGCTTCCTCGCCGCCACCGCGGCGGTCCTGGCTGGCCTCACGTCGGTTGCCTCGGCGTCGGCGCGCGCTGAGGACACACACGCGGATGCCGGTGTGACGATGATCGACGTAGGGACGTTCGACGCCTCTGCCGGATACCTGGGCTGTGTCGAGTCGTACCAGGTGCGGAGCGTCTGGTGCTTCGTCGTCGAGTCCGACGCTGACCAGGTCACCGTCACTGCAGTCCGGACCACCAGCAACGACGGGCCGGCGAGCACCCGCACGGTGCTGGCCGCCGGCGCCTTCGTCTTCGAGGAACGGGCTGAGCTGGGAGGGACGGTGCTCAGAGCACATCTCGTCGCCGATGTTGATGCCATCGGAACCGTGGACATCGTCGTCACGTCGGACCCCCTCGCCTCACACACCGCCGGCAGTGAGCACTGCATCAGCCCGCTCACCTACGAGCTGCAATCGCCCGACATGGGGCTCCACACGGTGGCTGCGGTGACCGGAACGGTTGACGGTCGCGCCGTCGCACCGGCTGGCGGCACCTACGACGACACCTGTGCCGTCCTCACCGCGGAACAGACGACAGGCACGTGGGCGACGATGCCGCTCCCGTCGCTCAGGCCGCTCGACGGTCTGTAACCGGCCGCGCGACGTCGATGGAGACACCATCGATTCACTTGATGTGTGGGCTCGTCGCAGCCGGCAAGACGACGCTCGCTCGGCAGCTTGCAGCGGAGCTGCCCGCTGTGCGCTTGTCGCGCGACGAGTGGATGCTGCGCCTCTTCGGTGGCCGCTTCGACGACCCTGCCTACGTGGAGCGGCTGGCCCCTTGCACGGCGCTGATGTGGGACGTCGCTCTCGAGATCGTCGGGTCTGGTTCGAGCGTCATCCTTGACTGGAACTTCTGGAGCCGGGACCGTCGAGCGGACGCCCGTCATCGTGCGGGTGCGGCCGAGGTGGGCATCGTCCTGCACTGGCTCGACCTTCCGGTCGACGAGGCCGTGCAGCGGGCTCGCCTGCGGCTCAACGCTCGGCCGGCCGACGCTCATGAGATCGACGAGGCAGGCGTTCGCCATTTCGCAACGATCTTCGAGCCTCCGGCCGATGACGAGGGAATCCTGGTCAAGCGCCACCGCCGACCGATCCCCCGCCATGTCGAAGACACTCCTGAAGCGCCGATAGGCGCGCCCAGGACCAGCTACGACTCGTGGATCGGGGCGTTCGATATCCGGTTGCCTCGAAGCGGCCGGCTCGCGTTGGGGGAACTGAGACGAGGACGTCACTAGGTTGGCTCCTATGCGGCAGGGCTCTGCGGATCCGGGCGAGTGGTACCGGCCGGTGCGGGTCCACCTCGAGGAGTATCAGGAGCGCTGGCCGCTGATGTACGTGGAGGAGGCGGGTCAGATCGCGGAGGCTCTCGGCGAGGACCTGGTCGCGATCGAGCATGTCGGCAGCACCGCGATACCTGGGATGCCGGCGAAGCCCATCATCGACATCCTCGTCGCGGTGGCGACCTGGGACCGGTTCGATGGGATGGTCACGCGCCTGGGCGACCTCGGATACGTGTACACCCCGGAGTCCGAGGACGAAGACCCTTTCCGTCGTGTGTTCCGGAAGGGACCGGGGGAGATGTCGCTCCTTCGGACGCACCACCTCCACGTGACCGAACCTCACAGTGCCTACTGGGAGCGGATCATCGCGTTCCGCGACCAACTCCGCTCCGATCCCGTGGATGCCGCTGCCTATGTCGAGCTGAAGCGCTCGCTCGTGACGAGGTTCGAACACGACAGCCGCAGCTACACCGGCGGCAAGCACGACTTCGTGACGGCGATGGAACACAAGCGAGGCGCTCTCGGCTGAACCGGCCGCCCGGATCGCCGCCCCAGCGACGCTCGCGATGCGCCGATAGCGCGGACTCTCCCGAATCCCCGTGGCGAGATTCGGGGTGGGCGATAGGTGCGTCCCCGACCGGCACCTATGGGCTACTCGAAGTCGATCTGCAGAACCATGGGATCGACAGCGAATGTGCGTAGCCCAGAGCGCGCGTACCGTCCGAAGCGAGAGATGGTCGCTTCGTCGATGGAACGAAAGCTTGCCGTGCCGTCGCGCCACCTTCCCCGTCGCTTGACACGAACCCTCGGATCAGCCGCGATGTTGTGCGCAAACCCGGAGTGTTCGCCGTGCACAGCGATCAGCAAGAGTTGGCGCCCGTCGAACGGACCGTTCGCGAAGGGCGTTCGTCGGAGCTTGCCCGTGCGACGGCCGGTCGTCTCGAGGAGCACCCACCATGGCGCAAGGCCTGCGAGACCACGAGTGATCGGGTTGAGGATCTTCCAGAAAGTCCGCGCCATTCGGCGCCGAGAACTCATGTCGTCACGCTACTCATGGGCCGCACGGCGCCTGCCCCGACCGCCGGCTCGGAGGCGCGCCCGATGCGCCGATCGGGGCGCTTGCGTGAGATCAGGCATGCCGTTTCGCGAGCGCGCGTTAGGTGCGGCACCTGTTCCCCGACGCAGACAGTCGGACCCGGATTAGTCGGTGGCGGAGAGGTCCTGCTGGAGTTCTCGAACTGCTTCTTCGATTGTCGGTAGCCCGATGCTCGCTCGTAGCTGCTCGGCACGTTCGAGGTCACACGGGGGCTGCACACTCCACACTCCACCGGTCGCCGTGAGCTCGGTGCCATAGATCTGGGGCTCGCCGTTAGCGAGCGCGACGCGATCAGTGAGGGACGCCAGGTGCCCAGCTTCGATCGTGCCCCTCTCGAGCGCCGCGTTCATGAGGAGCACGACACGTTGTTGGAGGTCGCGGTCAGCGTCACTGTGCTGCGCGAGCAGCCACGCTGCGGCTGCCGCCTCGGCCCCCACGAGCGTGGCGTCAGGCCAGCCGTACTCGTCGACGATCTCGCGAAGCCTCAACGTGTTGTCGCGTTGGACCCGGCGAGTCATGGCGACATCGAGACGTTCTTGTTCGGTGAGCAGCTCGTCGCGAAGTGGCCGCCAGCCCAATCGGCGACTCGCGTGCAACGACGCCTCGAGCGCGGTCCGATCCGCTGCTGCCCGTTCAACCAACTCCTCGCGAAGCGCCTCGTTCACGAACCTGATCCTGCCGGATCAGAACGCATCAGGCCACTCGATACGCGCCGATCATCAGCGGGGTGGCGACGTCACGGCCGGGGATTATGGGGCGGGTGTCATCGGCGCCTTCGACTGTTATCTATGTGAGAGTCGGTCGATCGAAGATCGCTCGTCGACGGTCGAGGTACTGAAACACGTCGGGCACGCGGACGGTATGGCCGGGCGATAGATCTGGTAGCTCGTCTCGGGCGAACCACTCTTGGTCCAGCACCTCCTGTGGGGTCGACTGTTCCGCCACCCCGACGGCGCGGCACAGGAACACGAACTGGTAGAGCTGGAGCGCAGATCCAGTGCCGCAGAAGCGCGAGTCATACACGCCGAGAAGATCGAGGACCTCAACGACGAGGCCGGTCTCTTCGAGAGCTTCTCGCGCGACGCCCTGGGCCGGTGTTTCGCCCATGTTGAAGCCTCCACCGGGCATCGCCCATAGGCGATCATCCGAGCGCTGAATGAGGAGTATCCGTTCATGGTCGTCGACTATCGCCGCGTCTCCGCACGGGATCGGCGCCATGTGAGTGAGCTGCGAGAACACTGACCGTTCGATCTCATTGGCGCCGCGCTGGTCCGCGATTGAGAAGGCGGCCGCCGCCGCGCTCCGAACGCGATGGAATCGCTCGCGGTGGTACGGATCGTCGCCGCTCCACCGGAGGCCATCGTCGGCCAGCACGCGGAGTTCATCGCCGAGCATTCGTATCTGGTCCTCGGGTGACATCACACCACTGTGACACCGCCGGCTCGGTCCGACCTGACCGCCCGCTGGACGACGGTCAAGGACGCCGCACGCTCGCCCGAACTGCGGAGCCGAACGCCCCAGGGCACCCCGGGGGTGCTCAAGTAAGCGCCTGTTTGTTTGGTGGGCGGCGTTGCGGATGTGTTCGTAGCGTCGTGAGACCCTGAGCGGGTTCGCTCACTATGCGCCTGCCGTCGGCCTGTGGCCGGCTGGCTTTCTAACGAAGTGACG
>JBQTKH010000018.1:0-51687 GCA_052386335.1 Microthrixaceae bacterium | reverse complement strand
CGATGGCCCCTGCGGCGTGGGCCGCGGTGACGAGGCGCTCGACGGGGAGGAGCGTGCCGAGGACGTTGGACATCGCCGCGAAGCTGACGACCTTGGCGCCATCGACGAGTCGGTCGAGGTCGGTGAGGTCGAGGTGGCCTGACGGCAGCACAGGGATCCAGCGCAGCTCGATGCCGAGCTCGTCGTGGAGCTGGTGCCACGGGACGATGTTGGCGTGGTGCTCGAGCTCGGTGAGCACCACGGCGTCACCGGCGGTGAGGTTGGCGCGACCCCAGGCCTTGGCCACCAGGTTCAGCGCTTCCGTGGCGTTCTTCGTGAAGATCACCTCGCGTGCGGCACGGGCACCGATGAAGCGGGCCACCTTGGCGCGAGCGCCCTCGAGGGCGGCGGTGGCCTCCTCGGCGATCATGTAGGTGCCGCGGTGGACGTTCGCGTTGGACTGCTCGTAGTACTGCGTCATCGCGTCGAGGACGGCCTGAGGCTTCTGCGAGGTGTTGGCCGAGTCGAGGTAGACGAGGCGACCACCGTGCACCTGGCGCTCCAGGATGGGGAAGTCCTTCTTGATGGCCGTGACGTCGAGCTTCATGCCGTCATCGCCACGCGTCGTAGCCGTCGCGCTCGAGGCGATCGGCGAGCTCGGGGCCACCGCTGTCGACGATGCGTCCGTCGATGAGGATGTGGATGACGTCGGGCTCGAGGTGCTCGAGGAGGCGCTGGTAGTGCGTGATCGCCACCACGCCGAGCTCCGGCCGGTCGCGTCGAACCTCCTGCACGCCCTGGGCGACGACCTTGAGGGCGTCGATGTCGAGGCCCGAGTCGGTCTCGTCGAGGATCGCGATCTCGGGCTCGAGGATGGCCATCTGGAGGATCTCGTTGCGCTTCTTCTCACCGCCGGAGAACCCCTCGTTGAGGAAGCGGTCGGCGAAGGACGGGTCCATGTCGAGGCGCTCCATCCACTCCATGATCGACAGGCGCAGCTCGAGCATCGACAGGTCGATGCCCTTGCGGGCCGACAGGGCCTGGCGCAGGAAGTTGAGGACCGACACGCCCTGGACCTGCTGGGGGTACTGGAAGGCGAGGAACATGCCCGCCTTGCCGCGGATCTCGGTGTCCCAGCTCGTGATGTCGTCGCCCTTGAACAGGATCCGACCGCCGGTGACCTCGTACTCGGGGGAGGCGAGCAGGGTGGACGCGAGGGTGGACTTGCCCGAGCCGTTGGGGCCCATCAGCGCATGGACCTCTCCGGCGCCGACGACGAGGTCGATGCCCTGGAGGATCTCCGGGGCATCCGGAACGCCGACGGGGCGGACCCGGAGGCCGTCGATCTGGAACAGGGGGACTGCGGGGGGCATGGAGGCCAGTGTATTAGCACTATGGCGATAGTGGAAAAGGTGTGCCGGAAGTCTCCGACCCCTACCAGCCCCGGTCGATCCACTCCTGCAGGTGCGGCCGCTCGGCGCCGATCGTGGTGGGCTTGCCGTGGCCGGGGAGCACGAGCGTGTCGGCCGGCAGGGTGAACAGGCGGCGGTCGACGGATTCGATGATCGTCGGGAAGTCGCCCCCCTCGAAGCTGGTGTTGCCGGGTCCGCCCGGGAACAGGGTGTCGCCGCTGAACAGCACGGGATGGCCCTCCACCAAGAAGCACATCGAGCCCGGGGTGTGGCCGGGGGTGGCGATCGTGTGGAGGCGCAGGCGCCCGACCTCGATGACCGAGTCGTCCTCGATCACCTCGTCGTAGGACGGGAGCATCGCCGCGTCGGCGGCCGTGACACCCACCGAGTAGCCGGCGTCTCGCAGCTCCGGGACGGCCTGGATGTGGTCCCAGTGGCCGTGGGTCTCCAGCACTCGTCGGACACCCAGCTTCGTGCACAGGTCGAGCAGCAGCTCGTGCTCGTTGGCGGCGTCGATGAGCACGGCATCGCCCGTCTCCGTGCAGCGCAAGACGAGCACGTTGTTGTCGACCGGGCCGACGACCACCTCGTGGATCTCGATCCCCGTCGCGTCCCAGATGCGCGTGTCGGTCATGCTGAGGAGCGTATGCGGACGCGACTGCCCCGGCGCCTCGATGCGCTCGATCGGCGGATCCTCGCGATCGCGGTGCCTGCCCTCGGGTCGTTGCTCGTCGAGCCCGTGTACGTGCTCACCGACACGGCCGTCGTCGGTCGGCTGGGCACGGTGCCCCTGGGCGGTCTGGCCCTCGCGTCGACGGTGCTCAACACGCTCGTGTGGGTGTTCAACTTCCTGTCGTATGGCACGACGGTGCGGGTGGCGGTGCGCCGCGGGCGTGGCGATCTCGCCGGCGCGGCCACCGACGCCCTTCAGGCGCTCTGGCTGGCGGTCGGGATCGGTGTGGCCGTGGCCCTCGGGATCGGTGTCGGCGCCACGTTCCTCGTCAACCTGATCGGCGACGACCCGGCGGTGATCGCGCAGGGGGTGACCTACCTGCGAGTGAGCGCGGTGGGCGTGCCGTTCCAGTTCGTGGTGATCGCCTGCATCGGCTACCTCTACGGCCTCCCCGACACCCAGCGCCCGTTCATCGTGCTGGCCATCGCGACCGGGTCGAACCTCGTGCTCGAGCTCATCTTCGTGTTCGGGCTCGACTGGGGCATCAGCGGCAGCGCCTGGGGCACGGTGACCGCGCAGATCCTGAGCGCCACGGTGTTCCTGGTCATCGTCGTGCCGCGCCTTCAGGCCGACGGACTGCGGCGCCTCACCGTGGTGCCCGAGGTGATGTGGGCCGTGGTGAAGGTCGGGACGCACCTGGTGCAGCGGACAGCGTTCCTGCTCGCCACGCTCGCGGTGGCCACAGCGGCGGCCAGCCGCGTCGGCACGGCCCAGCTCGCCGGCCACCAGATCGCGGCACAGCTGTTCCTGTTCCTCGCCATCGGCGTGGACATGTTCAAGGTGTCGGGCCAGTCGCTCGTCGGACACGCCCTGGGCGCGGGTCGGCCCGACGACGCCCGCGACGTCGTCGCTCACCTGTACGAGTGGGCGTGGCGGGTGGGGCTGCTGCTCACCATCGTGACCTTGGCGCTGTCGCCGCTGCTCCCGCATCTCTTCACCAGCGACCCGGACGTGATCGGTCCGGCCACGGTCGCGCTCGTCCTGCTGGGGGTGATGCAGCTCCCCGCGGCGCTCACGTTCGTGCTCGACGGCGTGCTCATGGGCGCCAACGACTTCCGCGACCTGCGCTGGCAGACGACGATCGCGTTCGCCGTGGTTCTGCCCGTGTTCGTGGCCGTGATGGCCCGTCCGTCACTGGGCATCCTGACGGTCTGGGTCGGCATGCTCTTGTGGGTGTGCGTGCGGGCGCTGAAGAACCACCTGCGCGTGCGGGGCGATCGCTGGCTGACGAGCGTGGAGTCGGTCTAGGGCTCGATCGGGCTGAGCACCTCGAAGCCGAGGGCGTCGGCGGCCGGGATCTGCTGGCGGTCGAACGTGAGGTAGCGCACCGGTCCGGGGAGGCGGTCCGCGGCGGCGAGGTGGATGGCGTCGACGATGCGCACGCCGTAGGTGGCGCCGACCTCGACGGCGCGGGTCATGCAGCGATCGTCCAAGGGCACCACCCAGAACGCCTCCCACTCGTCCCGCAGCTCGCGCCACAGCTGCGACTGCTGTGGGGCGGTCACGGACGCGCGGTGCAGTGCGAGCTGGGCTTCGGTGCGCACGAGCGACGACGCACACCACGCGTCGTCGTCGCGCATCGCGTCGAGGACGATCGAGCGGTGACGGTCATGCAGGTAGCGACGCACGAGCGCGGAGGTGTCGACGTAGAGCGTCATCCGCCGCGCACCTCGGTGAGGACGCGGTCGAGGCGGACGTCGACGGCCGCGTCGAGGGCTTGGGGCGGCGCCGGTCGGTCGCCACGTCGCGGGGGATCGATCAGTCCGGCCGCCGCCAGGTCGGGGAGGGTGGGCGCCCCCGCCGCCTCGACCGGGCCCAGCTGCGCGATCGGGCGGCCGTCGACGGTGATGATCACACGCTCGCCCTCCTGCGCCTGGCGGAGCACCGCCGCGAGCCGGGCGCGGAGCTCGCGGGCACCGATCTGGTCCATCCCCGGAGTGTACGCGTGCGTACACACCGGGAGTGGCGTCGGCCGAGCGGGCTCGGTAGAACGTCGCCCATGAACTTCGCCTTTTCTGAAGAGCAAGAAGAGCTCCGCCGCATCACCCGCCAGTTCCTCGAGAGCAAGTCTCCCGAGTCCGAGGTGCGCCGGCTCATGGACACCGACGAGGGCTACGACGCCGCGGTGTGGAGCCAGATGGCCAACGAGCTCGGCCTGCAGAGCCTGATCATCCCCGAGGAGTTCGGCGGTCAGGGCTTCACCTTCGTGGAGCTCACCGTCGTGCTCGAGGAGATGGGCCGCGCCCTGCTGTGCGCGCCGTACTTCTCCTCGGCCGTGCTCGCCACGAGCACCCTGCTCCACTCCGGCGACGACGCCGCCAAGAAGGAGCACCTCCCCGGCATCGCGTCGGGCGACACGATCGCCACGCTCGCCTTCACCGAGCCCAACGGCAAGTGGGATGCCAGCGGCATCGAGGCCACCGCGGTGAAGTCGGGCGACGGCTACGCCATCACCGGCACGAAGATGTTCGTGCTCGACGGCAACCTGGCCAACCTGCTCCTGGTGGCGGCCAAGACCGACGCCGGCGTGTCGATCTTCTCGGTCGACCCGAGCGACGCGTCGGTCACCCGCACCAACCTCGCCACCATGGACCAGACCCGCAAGCAGTCCAAGATCGAGTTCGCCGGCACGCCGGCCACGCTCATCGGCACCGACGGCGCCGGCTGGACCACCCTCGAGCGCGTGCTCGACCTCGCCGCGGTGGCGCTGGCGGCCGAGCAGGTCGGTGGCGCCCAGAAGGTGCTCGAGACCGCCGTGCAGTACGCCAAGGACCGCGTGCAGTTCGGTCGCCCGATCGGCTCCTTCCAGGCCATCAAGCACAAGTGCGCCGACATGCTCCTCGAGGTCGAGTCGGCCAAGTCAGCGGCCTACTACGCCGCCTGGTGCGCGGCGGAGCTCAACGACGAGCTCCCCTCGGTGGCCAGCCTGGCCAAGGCCTACTGCTCCGAGGCCTACTTCCACGCCGCCGCCGAGAACATCCAGATCCACGGCGGCATCGGCTTCACCTGGGAGCACCCGGCCCACCTCTACTTCAAGCGGGCCAAGAGCTCCGAGCTGCTCTTCGGTGATCCCACCTACCACCGCGAGCTGCTCGCCCAGCGCATCGGCATCTAGCCAACCCGCCGCGGCCTAGCCTTCGCCGCGATGGTGTGGGTCTTCGTCGGGGTGGGTGTGCTGGCCGTGCTGGTGGTGGCCGCGGCCCTCGTCGGCTCGGAGACCTTCCGGCTCGGGCACGAGACACCCGCGGCGATCTTCGATCTCGACGAGGCCGTGGCGTCGGTCGGAGACGGCCTGCCCGAGGATGCACAAGGCCGTCTGAGCTTCGACGAGGTGCGGTCGCTCATCCTCGCCACCCTCGAGCACCTCCGGGCCAAGGGGATCAGCGCGCTCCCGGGTGAAGACCTGCGGGTGCTGGGGGAGCGGGACGAGGTCGTCGTCGACGACCACGAGGCGCTCGCGGTGGTGCTCGGCGCGGTCGAGGCAGAGGGGCTCGACATCAGCGATCAAGACGCCGCATCGGTGATCGACGGACTGCTCGCCCACCTAGGGGAGATCGGCGCGCTCGGCCCGCGCGCCTGAGGAAAACCGCCACCACATCCGCGCTCGAACGTGGTTCACTGATGCCACCAGAGAAGGGAGGTGGTCCGCAGATGAACGACTGTTGTCGCGGGACCCTGGAGGTGCCTGGCCGCTAGCCCGGCTTGCCGGACCACCTGGCGAAACCCCGCCAGTCACCGCCGGAGCGGTGTTCGGGGAACTGGTCCCTCCCGTTGCTCCCCCTGGGGAGTGGCACCCTCCGGTGCACAGCAACTGATCACCGGTGACGGGGATCGCAGCGGCGTGAGCCGATGCGGTCCCCGTTCCGCGAGCCGCACTAGGTTCGGCCGCATGGAACGTCCCGTCCGCTTCGAGCACCATCGTTGGCTCGGCGACAAGCGCACGCAGATCGTGCACGACGTCGACGCCTGCACCGACGCCTCGATCATCGACGACCTCATGGCGGCGGAGACCTTCGCGTGCTTTGGCCCCGATGAGCTCGCCGAGGCACGCAATCGTGGCTACCGGCGCTGTCGGTGCTGCGTCGCCGACGCGGGCTAGCCCTCCCGCCGGTGGACCATCGCTTCCCGTCCGAGGGGAACCTCCTCGCAGCGCACCTAGCTCGCCCACCCATGCGGGCGGACGTCACGAGCGTGCCGGCGGTGGTGCTCGCCCACGGCTACCCGAGTGACGTGAACGCGGCCAGTGTCGCGGCGTCTGCCCTCCCCGAGCTCGCCGACCGCATCGCGGCGGAGATGGGCTGGATGGCGATGGCGTTGGCGTTTCGAGGTTGCGGGGAGTCCGAGGGGAGCTTCTCGCTGCGAGGCTGGCTGGAGGACCTGCTGGCGGCGGTGGCGCACCTCGAGGCGGAGGACACCGTCAGTGGAGTCTGGCTGGCCGGGTTCGGCACGGGCGGGGCCCTGTCGATCTGCGCTGGCGCCGCCCACCCGGGGGTGCAGGGCGTCGCCGCGCTCGGCGCGCCCGCCGACTTCGACGACTGGGCCACCCATCCCCGGCGGCTGCTCGAGCACGCTCGCGAGGTGGGGATGATCAGGGAGTCGACCTACCCCGCGAACGTCGACGCCTGGGCTCGGGAGCTTCGGGAGCTGCGGGCGGTCGCCGACGCTCCGCGGCTCAGACCGAGACCGCTTCTCGTCGTGCACGGGAGCGATGACGACCTCGTGCCCGTGTTCGACGCTCGCGTGCTCGTCGATGCCCATGGGGACGCGGAGCTCCGGATCATGAGCGGAGCGGGGCACCGCCTGCGCCACGATCCGCGGGCCGTGGCGGTGCTACTCGGCTGGCTCGATCGTCAGCGCAACCGCCTCGGCAGCGGCGCCGCCTAGCTCATCGCTTCGCCCGCCGCCCGAGCCCACGCCGGTCGGGTCGAACCGTGCGACGAGCCGGTCGGCCACCTCCGGGAACAGGAACGTCAGGTAGGCGATCCAGATCGCGATGCTGAAGAAGCCGACGTCGAGGAACACATCGATCCCGAGGTGGATGGCCGCGCCGGTGCCGAGCACCCATGGCCGGAGCCGCCGGTTCCAGACGAGAACGAAGAACGTGGCCTCGAACAGGAGGGTGCCCCAGGTGAGGGCACCCAGCAGGCTCGTCTGGCGCAACACCCACCCCGGGACGGCGACGCGCTGCAGGTCGTCGATGCGCAACGCGAGGCTAAGCGCCGTGCCGTCGCGCCACGTGTCGCCGCGCATCTTGGCCGAGAAGGAGAGCAGGTACCCGATCGCGAGCTGGAGCTGCAGCAGGCGCATCGCCCACGGCGCGCGCCACGGCGCCGGTGACGCCTCGGTGGAACCGGGTCGCCGTCGGTCACGGCGCGCATCTCGCGACCACAGCAGGCCGCACGGTGAGAGCGCGACCGCGATGCCGACCTGACGCAGGAAGAGGTCGCCCGAGTTGAGGATCGTGGTGTTGGTGCGTTGGAGGGCGATCATGCAGGCGACGGCGATCACGCTGCTGAGGCGGGTCCGGTAGCCGATCGCGGTGGCCACGGCGGCCAGGAACAGCAGCGCGCAGACGGCCAGGGGCGCTCCCGACCAGGACGTCCACTCGAGTGGGTTCCACGAGCCGGGCTCGGCGGGGCGGTCGTACCGAAGCGCGTCGGCCGTGAGGAACGGATCGACATCGGGGACGAGCGTGAGCGCCCACACGGCCGTCGCCGCTCCCCAGGCGAGCCGCACGAGGGTCATCGGGGCGGTGGTCCGAGGCTCGAAGAAGAACCGAACCCAACGGGAGACGGGGTTCATCCTCGCGCCGCCGCGAGGTCGAGGGTGTAGTAGGTGTACGACTGCCATTCGGGCTGGGGATCGATGGCGTGGTTGGCGCGGAAGTGCCGTACCAGCTCGACCGTGGCGACGGGCGATGGGCGGTCGTCATGGAGCGACGCGACCCACCGAGCGGTGGGGTCCCAGAGCAACCACTCGGCGTCGGCACGCACGTACTCGAGCCACTTGCGCCAGCGGTAGTAGCGCAGGTTCGTGCCGATCACTGCTCCCTCCGGCATGTGCCACCGTTCGGTCGAGCCGTCGGCGAAGGTCACGCGTGCCTCGAGCCGAAGGCTCACTGACCGTGGATTGGGCGCGAACACCTCCCAGGTCTGCTCGGACGCAGCGAGGTTCAGGACGCGGTAGGCCGACGGCCCAACGGAGCTCGCGATCGGCCCAGCAGGCAGGTGGGTGCCGACCTCGGCCAGGAGCAACAGGGCGATCACGACGCTGAGGGCGAGCCGTCCCGCTCGCGATCGCTCGAACGCCCCCACCCCGCGCACCCTACGCCAAGGTGGAGCGGCCCTCCGCGTCGCCATCGCGGGCCTGACCGACCGCCCCCCGTAGGCTCGCCGAATGGACAATCGAGGCTGGGTGGGGGTGGGGCTCGTCGTCGCGGTCATGGTGGCGGGCGGATGTGCGAGCGGGGCTGACGCGGGAAGGAAGGGGACCGACACCGCCTGCCCGGGGGCCGGTGGGGATCGGCCAGCCAAGGCGATCCTCGCCTGCACCGAGCCGGCGATCGCGTACGTCGAGACCGAGATCGCCACGGGCACCGGCGTGTTGGTGGAGTCGGGCAGCGATCTCTACATCCTGACCAATGCGCACGTGGTGGACCCGTTCACCGCAGCGGATGTTCGTCTCGACGGACGGTCGCACGACGACGTGGCCGTGGTCGGCGTGGACCTTGGAGCAGACGTGGCGGTGCTCGGTCCGGTCACGGGGTCGTTGCCCGCACCCCTGGAGATCGCCGACGGGAATGGGCTCGAGCGCGGGGACGATGTGTTCCTGGTCGGCTTTCCCGGGGAGTCCCAACCCGATGACCTGGAGGCGACGATCGCGTCCGGCATCGTCTCGCGCACACGCGCGCTGAAGGAGTTCGGTCAGACCTACATCCAGACGGACGCGTCGATCGGTGGGGGACAATCGGGCGGGCCGATGTTCGACAGCTCCGGCCGATTCGTCGGCGTGTCGGGCCTCTCCTTCGCCGACAACTTCGCGCTGGCGCTCACGGGTGCCGACGTGCGCGATGCGGTGGAGCGAATCCTCAGCAAGGGAGGAGATGTGGGCGCCGCGCTGCCGGCGACCGATGCGGGAGGCGGTGGCTCTACGTCGGGGTCGGTCCACTTGTCAGACGCGAGCGATGCGCAGGTGCTGTTCTTGCCGGCCCGCGACAAGGAGACCACCTGGAACCTGTCGGTCGACATGAGCGCGAGTCCGATCATCTGGGCCGAGGCGTTCCTCGACGCGGAGCCGGTCGCCCAGTCGTCGAACTACTCGGTGATCGAGCAGCAGCTCTTCCGCGAGCTCGCGAGCGCGCGCGGGGGTCGACCCGATGAGCTGCCCGATCCTGGGGCGGCTGGGGTGGACCCGGCGGTCGCTGCGGCGGAGACCTCCCCCGGAACGTTCAGCATCCCCGTCGAGGCCGATCGGTCGCTGCTGGTGTTCATCGTGGCCCCGCTCACGGACCGTCCCGTTGATGTGGCGTGGACCTCCGACCTGCCGTTGTTCCCGGCGTCGCAGCCCGTCCGCGAGGTGTCCATGGAGGTTGGAGGGAAGACCGACCACATCCTCTGGGCTCTCGACACCGCGGTGGACGTGCTCATCGACCTCGAGTCGGGCCAGGAGGTCGAGCTCTACGCCCGCTCACCGCAAGGGGACGTTGGGTTCACGGTGTTCGGACCTTCTCTCTCGCTGGACCACCTGACATCCGCGGATCCGGAGGGGGCCGGTGCGCTCTACGTCGACGACACCGATGACGGGCTGTTCGGTGTGGATGCTCGCGAGCTCTACGTTGCGGAGGCCACGGGAACGCATCGCATCCGGCTGTTCATCAACGACGATGTCGGCGTCTTCCTTCGCTTCTCTGTCCTCGATTGCGCGACGACATCGTGCGAGAAGAGTGGGGGGGCCTCGAGCTGATCGCTGGCGGCCAGTCCTCGGCGCCACCAGTAGGCTCCGCCTCCGTGGGGAACCGGTGGGCGCGCTCGGCGTGCGAAGCGAGCTGAGCTGATGCGCGGCGTGTACATCCACGCGGTCGTGTACGCAGTGGTGAACGCGCTGCTCGTGGGCGTGTGGCTGTTGACCAGCGGCTCCACCACGGAGCTGTCCGCGGTGCAAACAGACCCGCTGCAGGCCGTGAAGGACGGGTTCTGGCCCCTGATCGTGGGCGCCGCGTGGGGTGGGGTGCTCGTCATCCACCTTGCCGCGTGGGTCGGCTCGCTGCTGCCCGGGGGTCGACGGCGAGGACGACGCAGGCGACATCACGAGCCGCCGCATCACCCGCCCGTTGCGGCCAGCGGTGGACCAAACGGGGATCTGGCCAAGGAGGCGGCGCGGGCGGCGATCGGGCTCGTCGAGTCGCTCGCAGGGCGGGCCGCGTCTCGGCCCACCACCCCCATCAAGGTCGCACCCGGGCGGCAGTGGGTGGTGGTGATGTTCACCGACCTCGTCGGGAGCACGGAGCTCGCGGAGCGACTTGGCGACAGCACGTGGCACGAGATCCTGGCCCACCATCGCCAGCTCGTACGTGGCTGCGTTCAAGAGCATGACGGCACAGAGGTCAGCACGCAGGGCGACGGGTTCTTGGTTCGGTTCGACACCCCCGACGCGGCGGTGGCGTGTGCGGTCGGGCTGCACCGTCAGATGAGCGCCGCCCGCGATGGTGGTGCGTTCGTCCCGGAGCTCCGCGTGGGGATCCATGCCGGTGAGGCCATGGCCGACGACAACGATCTCGTGGGCCGAGTCATCAACCTGGCGTCTCGCGTGAGCGACGCCGCCGAGCCGGGCGAGATCCTCGTCACCGAGCCCGTGGCTGACCACCTCCTGCCGGGGGTGGCGCTCGCCGACCGAGGTCTGCGGTCGTTGAAGGGCTTCGAGCAGCCCCGCCACCTCCTCGCGGTCCTGTGGCATCCCACCGACGACGAGACCATCGTCCTCACCACCGAGCTGGAAGACAGCGGGGGATCGTAGAGACGAGTCAGCGGCAAGCTCAGTCGAGCTCGGCCAGGATCTCCCCGATGATCGTGGGGCCGGTGGGCTCCTCGACCCCGTCGGGGTCGTCGCCCTCGGCGACATCCACGCGCTCGGGCGTCACGGGGATGAGCAGCATGCCGTCGTCCGTCGAGGCCATCAGGCTCAGCTCGCCCGCTCTTTCTACACAATTCACTCAATCGGGAACGCATGGTGCAGCACCACCGCGACGGTCTCGCGCGCGAGCAGGATCGGGCAACGAGCGCGGCGAACGTCAGAGCCATGAGCAACACAAAGCGCTTGGTGATCATCGACGGTGACTCCGGGACCCGCCGGTTGCTACGCAACGCGACGGAGACCACCGGCTGGTGGGTCGACGATGGCTCGAGCCTCATTGACGTCTGGGCCGCCGCTCGGCACGCCGACGTCGTCGCTCTTGACATGCACCTCCAGGACGAGGACGGGCTCGACGTCCTACAGCAACTTCGACGTGAGGGCGTCACTGCTCCGCTCGTCGCGGTGTCCGATGACGACAGCCCGGTGCTCGAGGCCGAGGCGTTCGCGGCAGGTGCCACCCACTACGTGATGAAGCCCTTCGAGATCTCCCGCCTGGTGAACCTGCTCGAGGACCTGCATAAGGGCGCGGCCAAGCGCGACGTCCTCGTCGGGCTCACGAGCGTCGCCGAGCCAGTGCTCGAGAAGGCGTGGTTCATGTCATAGCGGGTCAGACGCCGTCCTTGCCCTTGCCCTTGGCCTTCATCATCTTCTTGAAGGCTCGCACCTCGGCGAGGGCATCGGCAGAGTCGATGTCGGCCACCGAGCGATGGCTGGCGTCGGAGAAGGGCTTCGCCGGTTCCTCCCAGCCCTTGGGAGCCACCCCGAACCGCTTGGCGAGCAGCGCCGTGAAGATCTTGGCCTTCTCGCCGCCGTAGCCGGGTAGGGCCCGCACCCGAGCGAACAGCTCGGCGCCCGTGTCGACGCCTGTCCACACTGCGGCGGCATCGCCGCCGTGCTCCTCGACGAGGTGCTGGCACAGCTGCTGGGTGCGCTTGGCCATCGACGAGGGGTAGCGATGCAGCGCCGGGGGGCCCTTGAACACCACCTCGAGCTCCTCGAGCGGCATCGACGCGATGGCCTGGGCGTCGAGGCCGCCGAGGCGATCCCGGAGCTTCAGCGGTGACGAGAAGGCCCACTCCATCGGCACCTGCTGATCGAGCAGCATGCCGATCATCAGGGCGAGCGGATCGGTGACCAGCAGGCCGTCGGCCTCTGGGTCGCCGGTGACGGGAAGCGTGGGGGCTGCCATGGCATCCACGTTAGGACGGCGGCGGAGGTCGTCAAGGCGGGTGATCTCGTCACGCGGTGCGTGGGTCCGCGGCCTCGGGATCGAGGCCGTAGCGCTTGACGGCATCGGCCACGAGCTCGGCCTTCACGTCGCCGGTCTCGGCCAGCGCGGCGAGCGTGGCGACGACGATGTGGGGGGCGTCGATCTCGAAGTGGCGGCGGAGGGCCTCGCGGGTGTCGCTGCGGCCGAACCCGTCGGTCCCGAGCGGACGGAAGATGCGCCCGTCGGGAACCCAGCGCGCGATCTGGTCGGGAATCGCCTTCATGAAGTCCGTGACCGCGATGACCGGGCCCTCGCCCGCGAGGAGCTCGGTGACGCGGGCGACCTGCGCCGGCTGGTCCGCGTGGAGCCGGTTCCATCGCTCGGTGGTGAGCGCCTGCTCGCGCAGCCGCTTGTAGCTGGTGGCGGAGTGGAGCTCGGCGCCGACGTCGTAGTGCTCGGCCAGCTCGTCCTGCGCGGCGCGCGCGGCCAGGTTGGCTGAGCCCGAGAACAGGATCGTGGCGGGGGTGGCGGCTCCGTCGGGTGCCTGGGCCCATCGGTACAGGCCCTCGATGACGCCATCGGCGACGCCCTCGGGACGAGCTGGCATGACCTGGTTCTCGTTGTAGAGGGTGAGGTAGTAGACGACGTCTTCGCCGTCCTGGTACATGCGACGCAGGCCGTGCTCCACGATCGTGGCCACCTCGTAGGCGAACGCCGGGTCATAAGCCTCGATCACCGGGTTCACCGACGCCAGAAGCAGGCTGTGGCCGTCTTGGTGCTGGAGGCCCTCTCCGAGGAGCGTCGTGCGCCCGGCCGTGGCTCCCAGCAGGAAGCCGCGGGTGCGGGCGTCGGTTGCCTGCCAGATGAGGTCGCCCACGCGCTGGAACCCGAACATCGAGTAGAAGGTGAGGAACGGCACCATCGGGACGCCCTGGGTGGCGTACGACGTGCCGGCGGCGATGAAGCTGGCCATCGAGCCCGCCTCGGTGATCCCCTCCTCGAGGATCTGTCCCGATTGCGACTCCTTGTAGGAGAGCAGGAGCGCGTGGTCCACCGGCTCGTACTGCTGGCCCTTGGACGCGTAGATGCCGAACTCCTTGAACAGCGAGTCCATTCCGAAGGTGCGGGCTTCATCGGGGATGATCGGCACGACCCGCGGGCCGAACTTGGGATCGCGGCACAGGTTGCGCAGAAGGCGCGTGAACGACGTGGTGCTCGACGCCGCCTGCGTGCCGGAGCCGCCGTAGAGCTCCTCGAACGCGCCGGGCGCGGGCATCTCGAGCTTGCGCTTGGTGCGCACCACGCGGCTGGGGATCGGGCCGTCGAGCACTTGGCGTCGCTCGAGCATGTAGCGCCGGGCCTCGGAGTCCTCAGGCAAGGAGATGTAGGGCGGGTCGCGGTCGTCGGCCAGCGACTCCTCGGGCACCTCCTCCTGCAGGTGCAGGCGCTCGCGCAGCAGCTTGAGCTGGTCGGTGGTCATCTTCTTGATCTGGTGGGTGGCGTTGCGACCCTCCACATCCGGGCCGAGCGTCCACCCCTTGATCGTCTTGGCGAGGATGACGGTGGGGGCGCCCTCCTGCTCGGTGGCCGCCTTGTACGCCGCGTAGAGCTTGCGGTAGTCGTGGCCACCCCGGGGGAGGTTGCGGATCTCCTCGTCCGTGAGGTGGTCGACGAGCTTGCGCAGCCTCGGATCCGGGCCGAAGAAGTGCTCACGGGCGTACGCGCCCGACTCCACCGCGTAGCGCTGGAACTCGCCGTCGACGGTGTCGTTCATCTTGTTGAGCAGCACGCCGTCGACGTCTCGGCTGAGGAGCTCGTCCCACTTGCTGCCCCACACCACCTTGATGACGTTCCAACCGGCGCCGCGGAACACGGCCTCGAGCTCTTGGATGATCTTGCCGTTGCCGCGCACCGGGCCGTCGAGTCGCTGCAGGTTGCAGTTCACGACCCAGGTGAGGTTGTCGAGGCCCTCCCGCGCGGCGAGCGAGATCGAGCCGAGCGTCTCGGGCTCGTCGGTCTCGCCGTCACCGATGAAGCACCACACCCGCGATGCGGACGTGTCCTCGATCTTGCGGTTGTGGAGGTACTTGTTGAACCGGGCCTGGTAGATCGAGCTCAGCGGCGCGAGGCCCATCGAGACGGTCGGGTACTCCCAGAAGTCGGGCATGAGCCGCGGGTGCGGGTACGACGACAGCCCACCGCCCCCCACCTCACGGCGGAAGTGGTCGAGCTGCGCCTCGGTGAGGCGGCCCTCGAGGAACGCCCGCGCGTAGATGCCCGGTGCCGCGTGCCCCTGGATGTGGACGTGGTCGCCCGCCTGGCCGCCGTCCTTGCCGCGGAAGAAGTGGTTGAACCCCACCTCGTAGAGCGCGGCCGAGCTCGCGAACGTGGCGAGGTGGCCCCCGATGCCGTCGGCCGCCTTGTTGGCCTTCACGACCATCACCGCGGCGTTCCAGCGCACGAAGGCACGGATGCGGCGCTCGAGATCCTCGTCGCCCGGGAAGAACGGCTCCTCCTCCGTGGGGATCGAGTTCACGTACGGCGTCGACACGCTCGCCGGGGCGCCGACCTGGAGCTCACGGGCCCGCTCGAGGAGCTTCGACATCAAGAACCGAGCACGCCCCTTGCCCTGCGCGTCGACCACGGAGTCGAGCGAGTCGAGCCACTCCTGCGTCTCACCGGGGTCCGCGTCAGGAAGCTGGTGGACGAAGCCGTCGATGATCATGGGTCCATTGTCTCGCTTCTGGGCCCGAACCGCGCCACCATCCTGCGGTGACCTCCCCGAGCCATGCACCGACCCGCGCCTACACCGACGGCGCCTGCTCAGGGAACCCGGGGCCTGGGGGATGGGCGTGGGCGATCCCCGGTGGGCGCTACGCCTCGGGTGCCGAGGCCCAGAGCACCAACCAGCGCATGGAGATCGCCGCCGCGTTCGAGGCGGTGGTGGCCATTCCCGGCCGTCTCGAGATCGTCAGCGACTCCACCTACGTCGTCCACTGCTTCCGCGATCGGTGGCACGAAGGTTGGAAGAAGCGGGGCTGGAAGAACTCCAAGCGTGAGCCGGTGGCGAACCGTGACCTGTGGGAGCCGTTCATCGAGCTGGTGCTCGACCGTGGCGACGTCACGTTCAGCTGGGTGAAGGGCCACGGCGGCGACCCGATGAACGATCTTGTGGATCGCCTGGCTGTCGAGGCCGCGACGACACAGGTCGGACGCACCGGCGTGGGGGTGCCGGAGGATCTGGGCCCTGCCGATGTTGTGCGAGCCGGGGCGGCCGCGAGCGGCCGAGACAAGCGCTTGCCGCCGGGCCGGCTCGTGCTGGTGGCGGGGCTGCGACCCGGCGAGCTCGGCGGGTACGACGCCAACCCGATCGCGCACAGCGTGCGGGCCCGGCTCGGCGAGACCCTTCAGGCCATGGTGACGGTGGACGGTCCGCTGACGGTCGTCACGGGCTTGCGCCTCGGCGCAGAGCTGCTCGGCGCCGAGGCTGCCATCGAGTGCGGCCTGCCCTTCGTCGCGGTCCTCCCGTACCCCGAGCCCGACGCGCCGTGGCCAAGGGCCTCGCGCGCCCGCTTCGCGGAGGTGCTCGCGCAAGCGGCCGAGGTCGTCACGCTCGATGACCGCTCGCCCGCCACCAAGCAGCTGGCCGGTGCCGCACTAGGCCGCCGCGATGCCTGGCTGATGCGCCAGGTCGACGCGGCTGTCGTCGTCTGGGACCACGAGGACGAGGCGACGGGGCGCCTCCTGCGCTCGCTCGAAGACCAGCTCGGCGCTGAGCAGGTGCTCCTCGTGCACCCCTGACCTCCGTCCGGCAGCTACTTGCCCCGACGGATCCGCAGCTCCGAATAGGCGACGTTGACGTCCCGCATCCGCTGCTCGGCGGCGACGACCTCTGCTTGGCTCCGCCCGAAGAGCTGGTCGGGGTGGTTGCGTCGTGCCAATCGCCGATGCGCCTCCACGATGGTCGCCCACGACGCATCCGGCTCGATGCCCAGCACCGAGTACGGGTCATCGGGGTCGACGGGGGTGGGTGGGTCGATGTCGTCAGCTGGGGGCTTCGGATCGAAGCTCGTCCGCCAGTCCTCCCCGAAGTGCTCCGCGAGGATGTCGCGCTTGGGCTCGTCCTTGGGGGCCTTCGCGGTGCTGCGGCCGCGCAGCGATGCCCAAGCGTCGTTGATGTCCGGCGCCATCGGCCCATTCTCGCGCGCGGGCTGGGTTCGACCCTTGACCGAGTGGTCAATAGAGTTCCGGCCCATGGATCTCAACGGCATCTCAGCGATCGTGACCGGCGGAGCCTCAGGGCTCGGTGAGGCGACGGTGCGCCAGCTCGCCCAGCGCGGCGCACGCTCGGTCATCGTCGACATGAACCCCGACAAGGGCGAGGCGGTCGCCAAGGACGTCGGCGGCGTGTTCGTGCAGGCCGACGTCACCAACGTCGAGCAGATGATCGCGGCGGTCGAGGCGGCCAAGGAGCTCGGCCCGCTGCGGGCACTCGTCACCGCCGCCGGCATCGGCTGGGCGACGCGCACGATCGGGCGCGACGGTCAGTACGACTCTGCGCACGATCTGGACATCTTCAAGAAGGTCATCGAGGTCAACCTCGTCGGCACCTTCAACTGCATCCGCCTCGCCGCCACGGCGATGAGCCAGACCGAGGCGCTTCCCGACGGCGAGAAGGGCGCGATCGTCACGGTCGCGTCGGTGGCGGCCTTCGACGGTCAGATCGGCCAGGCCTCGTACTCGGCCTCCAAGGGCGGCGTCGTCGGCATGACCCTCCCCGTGGCCCGGGATCTCGCCGCGGCCGGCATCCGGGTCAACTGCATCGCCCCTGGCCTCATCGACACGCCGATCTACGGGCAGGGCGACGCGTCGGAGGAGTTCAAGGACAAGCTCAAGCGAGATGTGCTGTTCCCCAAGCGTCTCGGGACATCCGACGAGTTCGCATCGATGGCTTGCGAGCTGCTCGGCAACAGCTACATGAACGCCGAGACCATCCGCGTCGACGGCGGCGTGCGGATGCAGCCCAAGTGACCTGACCTCAGGAGGGCGCGTCGAAGATGCGGCGCAGCGCCGTCTCGAGGTCGTCGTAGCGGAACTCGAAGCCCGCCTCGACCAGCACCTGGGGCATCACGCGCTGTCCCTCCAGCAGCAGGGCCTCTGCGAGCTCGCTGCCGAGCAGGAGCTTCGGCCCGAACCGTGGCACCGGGATCACTGTTGGGCGGTGGAGGACGCGCCCGAGCGCCTTGGTGAACACCGCGTTCGTCACCGGCGCGGGCGCAGTGACGTTCACCGGACCACTGATCTCGCGCTCGATCAGGAAACGGACCGCGCGCACGTGATCGACCAGCGCGACCCAGCTCATCCACTGCGTGCCGGAGCCGAGCTTGCCGAGGAGTCCGAGCTTGCCGATCGACGCCATCTTCGCGAGGGCACCGCCATTGCGGTCGAGCACGATGCCCGTACGGATCTTGACCAGACGGATGCCGGCGGCCTCCACCGGCTGAGCGGCTGCCTCCCAGGCACGCGCCACGTCGGTCAGGAAGCCGGTCCCCGGGCCGCTCTGCTCGGTGAGCAGCTCGTCACCACGATCGCCGTAGAAGCCGATCGCCGAGCCAGACACGAGCACGGCCGGCTTCGCGGTGAGCGACGCCAGCGCCTCGGCGAGCAGCGTGGTTCCCTGTGTCCGGCTGTCGAGGATCTTGCGCTTCTGGTCGGGCGTCCAACGCTTGTCGCCGATGCCCTCCCCAGCGAGGTGGACCACCGCATCGATGCCCTTGAGCGAGGCGGTGTCGATCTCTCCGCGGTCGATGTCCCATCGCACCAGACCGGGTCCTTCGGCGCCGTTGCGCACCAATCGGATGACGGAGTGACCGTCCGCCTCGAGTGACTGGCGCAGTGCAGTCCCGATCAGCCCACTCGACCCCGAGACGCAGATGCGCATTGTCGCCCTCAGCCCCTCGCGTTCCGATTCCTCTGGTTACCGTAGTCCCGCGGTGCCCGCACCGAGCCTCGATGCGTGAGCCACCGCGTTGGAGGGATCGTGTTCGCAGACTTCAAGAAGTTCCTCTTCCGCGGGAACGTGATCGATCTCGCCGTGGCCGTCGTCATCGGCGCCGCCTTCACCGCGATCGTGGGTGCCATCGTCACCGGGCTCATCACGCCCCTGGTCGGCATGATCGCGTCCAAGGACTTCTCGCTGATGACCTTCGAGGTCAACGACAGCACCTTCAGCTACGGCATCGTGATCAACGCCGTCATCAACTTCGTGGCCGTCGCCGCGGTCGTGTTCTTCGCCATCGTCAAGCCGATGTCGGTGATCGCCGCTCGACGGGCCGCTGGCACCGAGCCGATCGAGGACACGCCTGCACCATCGGATGAGACCGTGCTGCTCACCGAGATCCGAGATCTGCTGGCGCAGCGGAGCTGAGCGGGAGGACGCGACCCCTGTCGGGTTGCGGGCTCGTACGGACGCAGTCCTAGGATCGCACGGTCACCAACGGAGGAGACCGAAGTTGCACGTCGTCGTGGTCGGATGTGGCCGGGTGGGCTCTGGCCTGGCCGGCATCCTGGAGGACGGTGGGCACACGGTCGCAGTCATCGACAAGGCCCAGAAGGCGTTTCGACGTCTGCCCGAGGGCTTCTCCGGGCGGACCGTCCTCGGCGTCGGCTTCGACCGCGACCTGCTGCGCGAGGCGGGCATCGAGGAGGCCGGGGCGCTGGCCGCCGTCACCAACGGTGACAACTCGAACATCATGGTCGCCCGCACGGCCCGTGAGGTCTTCGGCATCGAGCGCGTGGTGGCACGGATCTACGACCCGCGGCGAGCTGCGATCTACGAGAAGCTCGGGATCCCCACGATCGCCACCGTGCGGTGGACCACCGACCGCGTGCTGCGCCGCATCCTCCCGGAGGTCCCGGCCACCGAGTGGACCGACCCCTCAGCGGAGGTGGTCCTCGTGGAACGGGCGGTCGCGCCGAGCTGGGCTGGGCGTCGCCTCACCGACCTCGATCTGCCCGGGCTGGCTCGCGTGGCATCGCTCAGCCGCCTCGGCGTGGGCTGCATCCCCACAGCAGACCTCGTGACGCAGGAGGGCGATGTCGTCTACATGATGGTGGCGGCGGAGCGGATCGCTGAGCTCGACGCCCATCTCGGTGACCAGCCGATCGGAGGCCACGCGTGAAGGTCGTCATCGTGGGTGGCGGCAACGTCGGCACCTTCATCTCCTCCGAGCTCACGCGTGGCGGCCATGACGTCACGATCATCGAGATGGAGGCGGAGCGGGTGGCCCGCGCTCAGGCCACCGGGGACCCTGCGGGCGTGCGATGGGTGCTGGCCGACGCCTGCGAGGTGGACAACCTGCGCAAGGTGCCCCTCGACGACGTCGACGTGCTCGCGGCCGTCACGGGCGACGACGAGGACAACTTGGTCGTGAGCCTGCTGGCCAAGCAGGAGTTCGCCGTCCCCCGGGTGATCGCCCGGGTGAACAACCCGAAGAACCACTGGATGTTCAACGAGAACTGGGGCGTCGACGTGGCCGTGTCGACCCCTCACCTGCTCACGTCGCTCGTCGAGGAGGCCGTGTCGGTCGGCACCCTGGTCCGCCTGCTCAGCTTCGAGCGCGGCCGAGCCAGCCTCATCGAGGTCACCCTCGCCGCGGACGCCAAGGCGGCCAACGCCGAGATCGTGAGCCTCGACTTCCCGCGTGAGTCCACCATCGTGGCCGTGCTCCGCGAGGAGCGCGTGATCTTCCCCCGAGGCGACACGGTCCTGCTGCCGGGCGACGAGGTGCTCGTGCTCGTCACGCCCGACAGCGAGGCCGAGGTCCAGTCGATCCTCACGGCGCGCTAGGCAGATGAGCACCCGGCGCCTCATCCTCGCCGCCCTCCTGTGCGGCATGGCGATCCTTGGCGCGGCGGCACTGCAGCTCCTGCTCATCGCCCGCGGCTGACCGACCCCTTACCGGGTCGTCGTGCGACACCGGCGAGGCCTAGCCGGAGTGCGGGCTCGCCGGACAGGCGCAGGCAGGAGCGCAGCGACGCCCGAAGCCGAATGACACCGGTAGAGTCCGAAGCGTTCTCGTACGGCCCGACACCCGGAGGTGGTCCCCACGGCCGAGCACTTCGACGTCGTCGTCATCGGCGGTGGTCCCGGCGGCTATGCCACAGCGCTCTACGGCGCCTCGGCCGGTCTCAACATCGCCATGATCGAACGCGGCAAGCTCGGAGGGACCTGTCTGAACGTCGGGTGCATCCCGGCCAAGGAGCTCCTAGAGACCGCGGCCACCTACCTGCACGTGAGCGAGGCCAAGGAGTACGGCGTCAACGCCGGTGAGGCCGTGCTCGACTGGTCGGTGTCCCTCGCTCGCAAGGACACGATCGTCTCCGGGCTGGTCGGCGGGCTCGGCACGATGCTGAAGGGTCGCAAGGTCACCGTGCTGGACGGCCACGGCCGCCTGCACGCGGGCCGCAAGGTCACTGTCTCGGGTGGTTCGTCTGGCGACCTGGAGCTCACCGCCGATGCAGTCGTGCTCGCGCCGGGCTCGCTGCCCCGAACCCTGCCGGGCTTCGAGGTCGATGGTCGAGTGGTGATGACCTCGGACGAGGTCCTGTCCATGCCGGAGATCCCCAAGCGCGCCGCCATCATCGGCGGCGGGGTGATCGGCTGCGAGTTCGCATCGATGCTGAGCGACCTCGGCAGCCAGGTCACGATCCTCGAGGCGCTCCCCAAGATCCTTCCGGGCCTCGACAAGGACCTCACCCAGGTCATCGAGCGGTCGTTCAAGAAGCGTGGCATCGAGATTCGCACGGCGGTCAGCGTCGAGGGCCACGCGCCCACAGGCGCGGGGACGACGGTCACGGTCAGCGGCGAGGCGCTCGACGTCGACGTCGTCGTGATGTCGGTCGGACGTCGTCCGAACACCGACGACCTGGGTCTCGAGGGCACCCAGGTGACCGTCAGCGACCGCGGCTTCATCGAGGTCGATGAGCTCTGCCGCACCGGCGAGGAGGGCGTGTGGGCGGTCGGCGACGCGATCGCCACCCCGGCCCTCGCCCACATCGCGTTCATCGAGGGCGTCATCGCCATCCAGGACATCCTCGGCGAAGACCCGGCGCCCGTCGACTACGGCAAGGTCCCCTGGTGCGTGTACACCCGGCCCGAGGCGGCGTTCACCGGGATGTCCGAGGAGGCGGCCAAGGAGGCCGGCCTCGACGTCGTCACGCAGAAGAGCCGGTACAACCACAACGGCCGCGCCATGATCGTGAACCAGAACGAGGGCATGGTGAAGGTGATCGCGGAGAAGGATGCCGACGGCATCGCCGGGCGCATCCTCGGAGTGCACATGGTGGGCCCGTGGGTCACCGAGCAGCTCGGGCAGGCCTACCTCGCGGTGAACTGGGAGGCGAGCGTCACCGACATGGCGTCGCTGATCCAACCCCACCCCACGATGAGCGAGGTGCTCGGTGAGGCGATGATCTCGCTCACCGGTCGCCCCCTCCACGGATAGCCACGCAAGCAGAGGAGCCCCGCGCCCACATGACCGACATCACGATGCCGCAGCTCGGTGAGACCGTCACCGAAGGCACGATCACGAAGTGGTTCAAGCAGGTCGGTGACACCATCGCCGAGGACGAGCCGCTCTTCGAGGTGTCCACGGACAAGGTCGACTCAGAGGTTCCATCGCCGCTCAGCGGCACGATCATCGAGATCAAGGTGCCCGAGGGCGACACGGTCGACGTGGGGGTGGTGCTCGCCGTGATCGGCGACAGCGCCGCAGCTCCGGCGGCTGCGCCGACGCCGGAGGCTCCGGCGTCCGAGGCTCCGGCACCCGAGGCTCCGGCACCCGAGGCTCCGGCACCCGAGACCCCCGCCGCTGCCCAGCCCGCTCCGGCCGACTCGGCCCCGGCCCCGACGCCCGCACCACAGGCCGCGCCACCTGCCGCGCCAGCCAGCAAGGGCGGTGGTCGGCTGCTTTCGCCCGTGGTGCGGCGGCTGATCGCCGAGCACGGCCTCGACCCGGCGACGATCTCCGGCACTGGTGTCGGTGGTCGGATCACCCGCAACGACGTCCTCGCGGCCGCCGACGCCGGCGCTGGGACGGCGCGCGCCGCCGCTCCCTCTGCGGTTCCCGCTTCGCCTGGTCCCGCACCGTCGTCACGACCCGCTCCGGAGCCCTTCGTGCGCTCCGGCGAGCGCGACACCGTCATCAAGCACAGCAACATCCGCAAGCGCAGCGCCGAGCACCTGCGCCGCTCGCTCGACACGTCCGCGCACGTGTACGCCTCGATCGAGGTCGACTACGAGGGCGTCGATCGGGTGCGCCACGCCCACAAGGACGCGTGGAAGGCCGAGGAGGGCTTCAGCCTCACCTACCTCCCCTTCGTCTCCCGCGCCGTGATCGAGGCGATCGGCGAGTTCCCCGAGGTCAACGCCACCTTCACCGAGGAGGCCTTGATCGTCCACAACTACCTGAACCTCGGGATCGCGGTCGATCTCGACTTCAAGGGATTGATGGTGCCCGTGGTGCGAGACGCGGACGGTCTGCGCATGCGCGCGATCGCGCGGGAGATCAGCGACCTGGCCAGCCGCGCCCGATCGAAGAAGCTCACGCCCGACGACATCTCCGACGGCACCTTCACCATCACCAACCCCGGTCCCTTCGGCACGTTCCTCACCATGCCGATCATCAACCAGCCCCAGGTGGCGATCCTGTCCACCGACGGCGTCAAGCGTCGCCCGGTGGTGGTGACACTGCCCGATGGCGGCGAGTCCATCGCGATCCACTCGGTGGGCAACCTGGCGCTGTCCTGGGATCACCGCGCGTTCGATGGTGCCTACGCCGCGGCGTTCCTCAACAAGCTCAAGCAGCTCATCGAGACGCGTGACTGGGCTGCCGAGCTGTGAGCTGAGCACCCAGCGCGCGGGCACCCTCCCGCTCCACATCCGGTGGCTCGGGCGGGTGGCCTACGCCGACGCGCACGCCCTGCAGCAGGGTCTGTTCTCCCAGGGCCGCGACAACCACCTCCTGCTCCTCGAGCACCCGTCGGTCTACACGCTCGGCGTGCGGGGCGACCTCGGCCACATCCTGCAGGATCCGACATCCGTCGGTGCCGAGGTCGTGCAGACCGACCGCGGTGGCGACGTCACCTACCACGGCCCAGGACAGCTCGTCGGGTACCCGGTCCTCACGGTTCCCGGGAGGCGCGGAGGTGGGCTCGCCGACACGGCGGCGTACGTCTGCTCCGTGGAGCAGCTCGTCGTCGACGTGCTCGCCGACCTTGGTCTCACCGATGTCGGTCGCGTGCCGGGCCTCGCCGGGGTGTGGGTGGCGCCGGCTGCCAACACGCCCCGCAAGATCTGCGCGGTCGGCGTGAAGCTCAGCCGCGGGCGATCGATGCACGGATTCGCGCTGAACGTCGACCCGGACATGACGATGTTCTCCCACATCGTGCCGTGCGGCATCGTCGACAAGGGCGTCACCTCGCTCCGCGCCGAGGGCAGCTCCGCAACCATGCGCGACGTCGTCGACGCGGTTGCCGCTCGGGCCGCCGAACGATGGGGCTCCGGTGGATGGGACCGGACCGATGTCGTGTGGCGCGAGGCGGCGGACGTCCTCACTCCGTTCAGCCGTGGCCACGGTCCGGGTGAGGTCGTGCGCCCCGGAACGGTCCCCGTGGCGCTGTCTGCGGGCGGCGGCACCACCGCCCGCCGGGCGGTGCGTCTGCAGGAAGCGGGGGTCACCAAGCAGGTCGACATCTCCGCCCGCAAGCCGGCGTGGATGCGCGCCAAGGTGCAGCTCACGCCCGAGGTCACGGCGCTGCGGCGCACGATGCGCGACCTCGACCTCGTCACGGTGTGCGAGGAGGCCGGCTGCCCGAACCTGTCGGAGTGCTGGGCCGACGGCACCGCCACCTTCATGATCAACGGTGAGCGCTGCACCAGAGCGTGCGGGTTCTGTCTGGTCGACACTCGTCACCCGGAGCCCACCGACCCTGGCGAGCCCGCCCGCGTGGCCGAGGCGATCGAGCGCATGGGGCTGCGGTTCGCGGTGATCACCGCCGTCGCCCGTGACGACCTCGCTGACGGCGGGGCGGCGGAGTTCGCGGCGGTGATCCGGGCGGTGCGCGCTCGCACGCCGGGCGTCTCCGTCGAGGTGCTCATCCCCGACTGCAAGGGTGACCCAGCCGCGCTGGAGGTGATCTTCGAGGCCCGTCCCGAGGTGCTGAACCACAACATCGAAACAGTTGCGCGACTTCAGCGGGCCGCCCGTCCCTCGGCCGGCTACGCCCGCTCGCTGTCGGTGCTGGCGCGCGCCAAGCGGGCCGGGCTCGTCACGAAGTCGTCGATCATCGTCGGCATGGGCGAGACCAGCGAGGAGGTGGTGGCCACGCTCGCCGACCTGCGGGGCGTGGGCGTCGACATCGTCACCATCGGTCAGTACCTGCGTCCCACGACGAACCACCTGCCAGTCGCCCGGTGGTGGACGCCCGACGAGCTCACCGAGCTCAAGCACGTCGGCGAGGCGATGGGCATCGGGCACGTCGAGGCCGGCCCGCTCGTTCGCTCCAGCTACCACGCCCGCCAGGCCGCTGAAACCGCCCGCCCCTGAGCGTCGTGTCACGATTCTGGGGGCTGGAGCGCCGATCTCGTGACACGAGTCGCGGTCCATCGGCGTCGTGTCACGGTTTCGGGGTCAGCAGCGCGCTTCTCGTGACACGCGCTCAGTGGCGGACCGCGACGCGGGCGAGGATCATGTCGGTGACGTAGGTCGGCCGCTGGGTGACGTCCTCGTAGGTGAACTCGAGGACGCGGTAGCCCCGTTGCTCGAGACGGAGCCTCCGCTCGTTGTCGGCCTGTCGCTGACGACGGGTGCTGTGCGTTCGATGCCCAGCGACCTCCACCACCAACCGGTGCCTGTCGAGCGTCGCGTCGACGCGGGCGACGCGTCCGTCTGCGGTGAGCTCGGTCTGCATGCGGAGGTCGTGAATGCCCGCGGCCCGACAGATGGTCAGCAGCTCACGCTCGAGCCAGGTGTGCGGACGGCGTGAAGCCACGTCGGCGCCGAGGACCGCCACGAGCTTCGAACGCCCGGGCCGGTGAAGCTCGGCGAGGCGCTCAAGGAGTGCCGACTCGGTCGTGAGGCGATCGCGACAGGCCGCGTCCACGATCCCCTCCAGCTGTCGGTGGGTGAACCGACCGGCGGTGTCGACGATGGTTCTCGCTGGCGCCGTGACGGGGAATCGCCCGGTCCGGGTGAAGTCGATCGGGTCGACGAGCAGTGTGGAGTGCACCCTGCCCACCGCGAGTCGGTTGCGATTGCTCCGCGGCACCGTGAACTCGACCGCGCCCGTACGCACCCCGTCGAACCCCCAAAGCGCGGCCGCCGCCACATGGGACACCACGGCGTTGGGACCGAGGCCGAGAACGCCCGCGAGAAGGCGCTGCTCCCAGGTGACCGGCGCGCCTGTGAGGCGCAGCACCCCGGGCTCGATGCGCTCCAGAGCTCCCACCTCGACGAGGTGGCGGACCTGGTGTGGTGTGCCACCGAGGTGAGCAACCTGATCGTGGTGGATGAGGCCGAGCTGGGATCGGGACCGCTCGGCGATGGTCCCGATGAGGTGTCGGGCCATCGCACCAGTACACCCAGCGGGTGTGACAGTTGCCAGCGTCGATCCGTGTCACGAGAACCGGGTGTGGGGCCCCGATTTCGTGACACAGAGCAGGTCGCCCCGGTGTGTGTCACGGGAATGGGGACGATCGCCCCGATCTCGTGACACGGGACAGCGGTCAGGTGCGAAACTCGCCGCATGGGCAAGGCCTTCACTGAGCTCAACGAGCAGCTGGTCGACTGGATCGGACGACAGCCGATGTTCTTCGTGGCCACCGCTCCCACCGAGGGCGGCCATGTCAACCTCTCGCCAAAGGGCTACGACACCCTGCGGGTGCTCGACCCCACGACGGTGGCGTACCTCGACCTCACCGGCAGCGGGGCCGAGACGATCGCCCACACCCGTCAGAATGGGCGCATCACGCTGATGCTGTGCGCCTTCGAGGGCCCCGCCCGCATCCTGCGCCTGTTTGGCACCGGCGAGGCCCATCCGGCCGGCTCCGAGCGCTACGAGGAGCTGCGGCCCCGGTTCGCCGACCTGCCGGGGGCCCGATCGATCGTCGTGGTGGAGCTTGAGCGGGTGCAGACATCGTGTGGCTACGCCGTGCCGAACATGGCCCTCGTGGAGGACCGCGACAAGCTGGTCGATTGGGCTACTGCACGTGGCCCCGAGGGCATCGAGGCGTACTGGGGCGAGAAGAACGCGGTGAGCATCGACGGGCTCCCGGCACTCGACCGGTAGTCCGCCCTGGCATCCTGGGGCGATGACCGCCCCCTTCTCCGATCGACTGGCGCGCGTGCGCGCCGAGATGGCCAGCGCTGGCATCGACGTGGTGCTGCTGTCGGTCGGCCCCGACCTGCCCTACCTCACCGGGTACGAGGCGATGCCACTCGAGCGGCTCACCATGCTCGTCGTGCCGAGCGACAGCGACGCCAGCCTCGTCGTTCCCGGCCTCGAGGCGCCACGCGTCACACCCCGCCCTGGAGACTTCTCGATCGTGCCTTGGGGCGAGACCGAGGACCCGGTGGCGCTGGTGGCCGGTCTCGTCGGCTCCGCCACCTCGCTGGCCATCGGGGACCGCACCTGGGCCCGCTTCGTGCTCGACCTCCAGCGGGCCCTGCCCAAGGCCACCTGGGCGCAGGCCAGCACGGTGATGGGGCCGCTCCGGGCCTGCAAGGACGCGGCGGAGATCGCCGCGCTGCGTCGCGCTGGCGCGGCGGTGGATCGCATCGCCACTGCGCTCCAGGCCGGCGAGATCGACCTGGTCGGACGCACCGAAGCGGAGGTGTCAGCCGACCTCGGTCGCCGCATCCGGGCCGAGGGTCACCACCGGGTGAACTTCGCGATCGTCGCCGCCGGCGCCAACGCGGCCAGCCCGCACCACGAGCCGGGCGACCGCGTCATCCAGGAGGGTGAGGTGGTGCTCTGCGACTTCGGCGGCACGATGCTCGGTGACGACGGCGTGGGGTACTGCTCCGACATCACGCGCTGCGTGCACCTCGGGGAACCAGACCCGGAGGTCGCCGAGGCCTATGCCGTCCTCCTCGACGCGCAGCAGGCCGCGGTGGCGGCGGCGCGGGTCGGCACGAGCTGTGAGGAGGTGGACGCCACGGCCCGTCGCATCATCACCGAGGCCGGTTGGGGCGAGCGGTTCATCCACCGCACCGGCCACGGCATCGGCATCGAGGAGCACGAAGACCCCTACATCGTGAGCGGCAACACCACGCCAATCGAGCCCGGGCACGCGTTCTCGATCGAGCCCGGCATCTACGTGTCTGGCCGCTTCGGCTTCCGGCTCGAGGACATCGTCGTCGCCGCTGACGCGGGGCCCGACCCGCTGAACAACGCCGATCACGACCTCGCGCTGCTGTGATCCGTCTTGACGCCGCCACCGTCCTGCTGCAGTGGGCGGTGGGCGGGCTGTTCTTCCTCTGGGTCACCACCCGCCGCCGCGAGGTGAGCCTCGGCTACGGCTGGCTCATGCGCGGGACCTATCTGCTGATGGCGCTGGGCGCGGTCGTCACCGGCGTTCGTTACGGCGACAGCGTGCCCGTGCGCGATCTCGCCAGCGGCGGTGTCGTCGTCGCATCGCTGGCCGCCCTCGCCGTGTCGGTGCAGCGACGCCGAGCCGGGGTGTCCGGCGACTTGGAGGTCGCCGAGAAGCGCTCGGCGCGTGTCGCTGCGATGACCGGCATCGAGCGCGAGCGAGCCGATCGCGACATGTCCGCCGCGGAGTTCCCACCCTGGCTCGACCTGATCGCCCCTGCCGTCGGCGCGGTGGGGCTCATCGCGGCTGGGATCGCGGCGGGCGACCCCGCGCCGCTGTCGGTGGCTCGCGTCGTGGTCGGTGCTGCGTTCCTCGGTGCGGTGACGGACGCGATGCTCCTCGGCCACTGGTATCTCGTGCAGCCCGGCATGCCCCGCGGACCCCTGCTCGAGCTCATCCGGTGGCTGGCGGCGGTGTGGCCGCTCGAGATCCTCGTGCTCCTGTGGCCCACCGGCATGGTCAGCGTGATCAACGGCTCGATCGACGACGGCTACAACGGGCTGATGGGCTGGTTCTGGATCGCCTGCGCGCTCAGCACGATCATCCTCGTCGGGGTCACGCGTGCGGCGCTCAAGGAGCGCCAGTACTCGGCGGTCATGGCCGCGACGGGCCTGCTCTACCTCGCCATCCTCACGGCCTTCGGCACGGACCTCGTCGCCCGAGCCGTGCTCTCCTGAGCGGATGTGGGTTGAAGTTGTTCCGAGTTGAGGAATACTCACACCTATGCCGAGAGCGATCTGGAGCGGTTCCATCAGCTTCGGGCTGGTCAACATCCCGATCAAGCTCTACGCAGCCGTGTCCCGGAAGACCGTGCACTTCAACCAGCTCGACTCGCGCACGGGGGCGCGCATCAAGCTGAAGAAGGTGTCGGCCGCCGACGGTGACGAGGTGCCCGCCGAGGCCATTGTGAAGGGCTACGAGATGGCGTCAGGTGAGTACGTCACGGTCGGTGACGACGAGCTCGCCGCCCTCGACCCGGAGGCGAGCCGCACGATCGACATCGAGGAGTTCGTCGACCTCGCCGACATCGACCCGCTCTTCTACGACTCCGCGTACTACGTGGCGCCCGACAAGGCCACGCTCAAGCCGTACGCCTTGCTGACGCTGGCGATGGAAGAGTCGGGCAAGGTCGGCATCGCGCGCTTCGTGATGCGGTCGAAGCAGTACCTGTGCGCGGTCCGTCCGAAGGACGGGAAGCTCGTGCTGTCGACGATGGTCTATGCAGATGAGGTGAACGATCCCACCGAGATCGGTGAGATCGCCGGGCTCGAGGACGTCAAGGTCACGAAGAAGGAGCTCGACATGGCGCGTCAGCTCATCGCGTCGCTGTCCGAGGACTTCGATGTCGAGCGCTTCGAGGACACGTATCGCAACCGGGTGCTCGACCTGATCGAGCAGAAGGCCGCCGGACGCACCGACTTCGTGGCCCCGCCGGCCGCGCTCAGCGAGGACAAGGTCGTCGACCTGATGGCCGCACTGGAGGCGAGCGTGAAGGAAGCCAAGGCGGCCCGCACGCGCCACCCCGCCGCTGGCGAATCGGCCGACGAGGACGAGCAACCCGCCGCCAAGAAGCGCGCTCGCCGAAGCGCCTAGCCCACGGTGGCGGCGCCCAAGCGAACCGAGCACGTCGTCGAGATCGACGGCCGTCGGCTGAAGCTGTCGAACCTCGACAAGGTGCTCTACCCAGAGGCGGGGTTCACCAAGGCCGAGGTGATCGACTACGCGGTCCGCATCGCACCGGTGATGCTTCCGCACGTGGCCGACCGCGGGCTCACCCTGCGCCGCTACCCCAACGGCGTCGACGGCTCGTCGTTCTTCGAGAAGCGCTGCCCGTCGCATCGCCCGGAGTGGGTCGGCACCTTCGATGGGCCGGGTGATCGGAACGGCACGATCGGGTACTGCGCGCTCGACTCCGCGGCCGCGCTGGCGTGGGCGGCCAACCTCGCCGCGCTGGAGCTGCATGCACCGATGGCGCGCGGCTCGAACATCGAGTCGCCCACGATGTTGGTGTTCGACCTCGATCCTGGGCCGGGCACCGGCATCACCGAGTGCGCTGAGGTGGCCCTCGACATCCGCGCCGTGCTCGACAACCTGGCGGGCCTCGTGTGCCTGCCGAAGACGTCGGGCTCGAAGGGCCTGCAGCTCTACGTGCCGCTCAACACCCCGCACACGCACGAGCACTGCTCGTCGTTCGCGTTGGCGGTGGCCCAGGTGCTGGAGAAGCATCACGCCGATCGCGTCACCTCGACGATGGCGAAGGCGGCCCGTCCCAACAAGGTCTTCATCGACTGGAGCCAGAACAGCCGGCACAAGACCACGATCGCGGTGTACTCCCTGCGAGCCCGCCCTCGGCCGACAGTGTCCACCCCTGTGACCTGGGACGAGATCGACGCGGCCGCCTCCGGCGAGCCCCTCTCCTTCGAGGCGCCCGAGGTGCTCGACCGGGTCGCTCAGCTCGGCGACCTGTTCGCCCCGGTGCTCACGACCGAGCAGGTGCTCCCCGCCGCGCAGGCCTGAGTCGAAGAAAAGCCCCAGAAATCCACGCTGGATCCGCGCGCGCGGGCCATGTTGTTGGCAGACTCGTCCGTCCTAACACCCCCCAACGTCCAACGGAGGACAACGATGAACCGACGCGACCTGGTCAAGGCCATCGCCGCACAGACCGAGGTTGACGCCAAGACCGTCGACGCCGTGCTCAAGGGCTTCACCGACGTGACCACCCATGTGGTCTCGAAGGGCGAGCCCGTCGCGATCACGGGCTTCGCGAAGTTCGCCAAGGTCGAGCGTGCCGCTCGCATGGGGCGCAACCCCGCGACCGGCGAGGCGATCAAGATCAAGGCCTCCAAGAAGGCGCGCATCACGCCGCTCAAGGGCTTCAAGGACTCGGTCATGACCCCGAGCCAGGCCCCGAAGCTCAACAAGGGCGTCTACGCGCCCGCGAAGTAAGGCCACACTGCTGTGCTGTCGAGGCTCCGGGACCCGTGCCCGGGGCCTCGACGCGTCCGACATCGCGTTGGTCGCGCGCAACGCCCAGCGTTACGGTCCGCCTGGTCGTGACCGATCTCCGCACCCTGGGCTGGACCGACGGCTGGGCCGCCGAGCTCGCCGCCCGCGCCCCTGATGCCGAACCGGGGCGCGTGGTGCGCCACGACGGTGTCGCCGTCCAGGTGCGGACCCCTCGTGGTGAGCGCACGATCAAGCTCCGACGCGGCGTCGAGGCGATGACGGTGGGCGACTGGCTGGCCGTCGACGGGGAGCAGGTCGTGGTGCTGCTCCCGCGCCGCTCGCTGCTGCGTCGACGAGCGGCAGGCGGCGACGAGGACCAGCTGCTGGCGGCCAACCTCGACCTCGTGCTGCTCGTGTGCGGTCTCGACCGTCGCATCGTGCCCGGGCGGATCCAGCGAGGCGAGGCGCTGGCCCGAGACGCGGGCGCCGAGCCCCTGCTCATCCTGTCCAAGCGCGACCTGGTCGACGACGTCGATGCCACCGTCGCGGAGGTCACGCGCAACCATCCCGGCCTCGACTGCATCGTGACGTCGTCGGCCACCGGCTACCGCATCTCGGAGCTCCGCAACCGGCTCGCGGGCGCCACCTCGGTGCTGCTCGGCGAGTCGGGTGCGGGGAAGTCGCATCTCGTGAACGCGCTGCTCGGCACCGAGGCGGCGCGCGTGGGGGCGGTGCGGGCGGGCGACTCGAAGGGTCGTCACACCACCACGAACCGTCAGCTGCACGTCCTGCCCGGGGGCGGGGTGATCATCGACTCGCCTGGCATCCGGGAGGTGGGCCTCGCGGGCGACGAGGAGTCGGTGGCGGCCGCCTTTGCCGACATCGACGGGCTCGGCCAGGAGTGCCACTTCAGCGACTGCGGGCATGCCGGCGAACCCGGGTGCGCGATCGCGCTGGCGGTGGCGGCCGGCGAGGTGGCCCGGGAGCGCGTCGATGCCTATCTGGAGCTCCGGCAGGAAGCCCTCGACGCGCCTCGCCGTCCCCCCAAGCCTCGCCAGCGGTGACCGACGACTCGGCGCTCGAGCGACACCGGGCGGCGCTGCCGACGCCCACCTATCCCGATCTCCCCGTCACCGCCCACCGCGATGTGCTGCTCGCGGCGATCCGGGACAACCAGGTCGTGGTCGTCGCGGGGGAGACCGGCTCGGGCAAGAGCACTCAGCTCCCGAAGCTCTGCCTCGAGCTCGGGTTGGGGGTACGGGGCCTCATCGGGCACACCCAGCCGCGTCGGCTCGCCGCGCGCGCCGTGTCGGAGCGCGTGGCCGAGGAGCTCGGCGTGGAGATCGGCGGCGCCGTCGGCTACACGGTGCGGTTCAACGATCGCGTGGGGCCGGACACGTATCTCAAGGTGATGACCGACGGCATCCTCCTCGCGGAGATCCAGCGCGATCGGATGCTGCGGGCCTATGAGGTGCTGATCATCGACGAGGCCCACGAGCGCAGCCTCAACATCGACTTCATCCTCGGCTACCTGCGCGACCTGCTCCCGAGGCGTCCCGACCTCAAGGTGATCATCACCTCGGCCACCATCGACACCGAGCGGTTCTCGCGGCACTTCGATGATGCGCCGGTGGTTGAGGTGTCGGGGCGCTCGTACCCCGTCGAGGTGCGGTACCGGCCCATCGGCGGCGACCCCGACGACGACCGCGACCAGACCCAGGCCATCTGCGACGCCGTGCAAGAGCTCGTCAAGACCGGGCCCGGCGACATCCTCGTGTTCCTCTCCGGGGAGCGTGAGATCCGTGACACCGCCGAGGCGCTCGCCCGCCTCCACCTGCCCGGCACCGAGCTCCTCCAGCTCTACGCCCGCCTGCCCGGGGCTGAGCAGCACCGCGTCTTCGCCCCGCACCGCGGCCGCCGGATCGTGCTCGCCACGAACGTGGCCGAGACGTCGCTGACGGTCCCGGGGATCGTGGGGGTCGTTGACCCGGGTACGGCGCGCATCTCGCGCTACAACCGTCGCACGAAGGTGCAGCGCCTGCCCATCGAGCCGATCTCGCAGGCGTCGGCCAACCAGCGGGCCGGGCGCTGCGGTCGCGTGGCACCGGGGATCTGCATCCGCTTGTACGCCGAGGACGACTTCGCGGGTCGCCCGGAGTTCACCGAGCCCGAGATCCTGCGCACGAGCCTCGCCTCGGTGATCCTTCAGATGGCCGCGCTCGGCCTCGGCGACGTCGCCGCCTTCCCGTTCGTCGAACCGCCCGATGCGCGCAGCATCGCCGATGGGGTGCAGCTCCTCGAGGAGCTGGGAGCGCTCGACCGGTCGGCCCGAGCCGGCGCGCACGTTCGTCTCACGAAGGTGGGCAAGCGCCTCGCCCGGCTCCCGGTCGACCCGCGGCTGGGTCGGATGATCCTGGAGGCCGGGGAGCACGGTTGCGTGGCCGAGGTGCTGGTGGTGGCTGCCGCGCTGTCGATCCAGGACCCGCGGGAGCGACCGCTCGACAAGGAGCAGGTCGCTCGCGAGCTGCACCGCCGGTTCGACGATGGCGAGTCCGATTTCCTCAGCTACCTCAACCTGTGGCGCTATCTGAAGGAGCAGCAGCGCGAGCGCGGCTCGAGTGCGTTCCGCCGGATGTGCAAGGCCGAGCACCTCCACCACCTGCGCATCCGGGAGTGGCAGGACCTCCACGCCCAGCTCCGGCAGGTCGCCCGCGGGATCGGCCTCGAGATCCGGCCCCTCGCCGAGGAGCCCGATCGAGACGGCGTCCACCGTGCGCTCCTCGCCGGGCTGCTCTCGCATGTGGGCATGTGGGACGAGGAGCACAAGGAGTATCGAGGCGCACGCGAGTCGCGCTTCGTGATCGCGCCGGGCTCGGCGCTCGGCAAGCGCCGCCCGACGTGGGTGATGGCCGCCGAGCTCGTCGAGACGAACCGGCTGCGCGCCCGCACCGTGGCGGCAATCCAGCCCGATCGGCTGGAGGCCCTCGCCGCGCACCTCGTCACGCGCAGCCACGGAGAGCCGTGGTGGGATGCGGAGGGAGGCTCGGCGATGGTGCACGAGCGCGTGTCGCTCTACGGGTTGCCGATCGTGGCCAAGCGCCGCATCGGCTACGAGCGGATCGACCCCGCCGACGCCCGCCAGATGTTCATCCATCACGCACTCGTCCGTGACGAGTGGGATGCCCCGCACGCGTTCCTCCACGAGAACCGTGAGCGCATCGTCGAGGTCCTCGCCCTGGAGCACCGGGTGCGGCGTGACCTCTTGGTGGACGACGCAGACCTCGAGGCTTTCTTCGATGCGCGGCTGCCGCTGGAGATCACGACCGGTCGTCGCTTCGATCGCTGGTGGCGTGATGAGCGGGAGCGGGAACCGAGCTCGCTCACCTACGAGATGGTCGACCTGATCGACGACTCAGCCGGAGATGTATCGCCCGAGGCGTTTCCCGAATGGGTGAGCATCGGGGGTGTCGACGTCCCCCTCACCTACACCTTCGACGCGCAGGCCGAGCTCGACGGCGTCACCGTCGACGTGCCCCTGCTGCTGCTCGACCAGGCCGATGCCGCCCGCCTCGACTGGCACGTGCCCGGGATGCGTGAGGAGCTCGTCACCGCGCTCATCCGGGCACTGCCGAAGGACGCCCGGCGCCTGCTCGGCCCCGCGCCGGCGGTGGCCCAGGATGTGCTTCGTCAGGTCGGCCCGAGCGACGGTGCGCTCCTCGACGTGCTGGCACGCGCCCTCGGGCGCATCGCCGGGCGACCGCTGTCATGGGGGCCTGGGGCGCTCGACACCGTGCCGGCGCACCTGCGGGTGACCTACCGGGCGGTGGCCGACACGGGCGAGCCGCTCGCGTGGAGCAAGGACCTCGCCGCGCTGCGGGACCGCCTGCGCCGTCGCCAGCGCGAGGCCTTGGCCAAGGCGACGCCCCTCGCCGAGGTGACCGGACTCCGCACGTGGACGGTCGGCACGATCCCACGCACGGTCGAGGCGACCCATCAGGGCACGAAGGTCACGGGTTACCCGGCTCTTGTCGACGAGGGAGCCTCGGTGTCGCTGCGGGTGCTGGCGAGCGATGCCGAGCAGCGGGTGGCGATGTGGGACGGCACTCGTCGCCTCCTGCTTCTCGGCCTCGGCTCTCCGCTGCGCACGCTGGACCGGGGGCTCCCCAACAGCGCCAAGCTCGCCATCGCGGCGTCCGCCCGGGCCTCTGCCGCCGAGGTCTATTCGGCGGTCGCATCGGCAGCGGTCGACGACCTGCTGCTGAGGGCCGGGGGCCCGGTCTGGGACGAATCGCGGTTCACGGCGCTGCTCGTGGATGTGAAGCGCGGGTTCGCGGCCTGCGCGATCGCGGCGGCGACCAACGTCGGTGCGGTGCTGGCAACGGTCACGCGCGTCGAGCAACGCCTCGCGTCGATGCTCTCGGCTGCCGTCGACGTCACCGTGGTCGACGTGGAAGCACATCTCGACCGACTTCTGCACCAGCGCTGGATCGAGGCGGCGGGCGTTGACCGCTTGGATGACCTGCTGCGGTACGTGCGCGCCATCGAGCACCGCGTCGGCAAGGCCGTCGAGCAGCCCGATCGCGACCGGGCGCGCGTCGCGTTGATCCGCGCCCTCGAGCAGGAGTACGCGTTGGTCGCGAGCCGCGATCTCGACGGGGCGGTGCGCTGGATGCTCGAAGAGGTGCGGGTGGCCACCTTCGCCCAGTCCGTCGGTGCCAAGGGCGGCGCCAGCGAGCAGAAGGCCCGCAAGGCCTTCGCCGCGCTCTGATTCGGGCTCCGACCGCTACGGCGCCGGCTGCGCGATCGCCGGGCGCACGGGCAGCGGACCCTCGCCGAGGTCGGAGGTGGCGTCGGCCACGGCCTCCGCGGTGATCGCATCGGTGGTGGTGCGCGCCCTCGCTCGCTTGATCGTGACGAGGCCGTACACACCGGCACCGATGGTGGCGACCGCACCGAGCGCGAGCCCCCAGCGGGCGCCGAATCGCTCGCACACCACACCGACGATCGGGCCGCCGATGGGTGTGCTGCCGAGGAACACGATGGCTTGGAGCGCCAGCACGCGACCTCGCATCATCGGGTCGGCTCGGAGCTGCACGATCGCCGTTGAGGTGGTCATGAAGGTGATGCTGGTGAGGCCGAGCACCGTGCCCACCGCGAACGCGATCGGTTGGTTGGGCGCGATGGCGAGCACGAGCATGCTCAGGCCGAAGGCGGTGGCGGACCTGCTCACCGTGCGCACGCCCACGTCCTTGCGACGGGCAGCGGCCAGGGCTCCGGCCAGTGATCCGACGCTCACAACCGACATGAGCAGCGAGAAGGTGAGGTCGTCGCCACCGAGGTCGCGCACCGCGAACAAGGGCAGCACGGTGGAGAAGTTGAACGCCAGCGTGCCGACGATCGCCATCATCACGAGCGGGACGCGCAGCTCGGGCACGCTCATCGCATAGCGCAGTCCATCGCGAACCTGTCCCCTCCCGCGGGTGGCCACCGGAGGCTTGCGCACCTTCGTGGGATCAATCAGGTAGAGGCCAGCGAGCACGGCGAGGTAGGTGAGTCCGTCGGCCAGGAAGGCCCAGCCGAACCCCACCGTCGCCACGAGCAGGCCGCCGAGCGCCGGACCGATCACGCGCGAGCCGGTCATCAGCGCGCTGTTGAGGCTGACGGCGTTGGTGATCTCCGCCTCGGGCACCAGCTCCACGACGAAGGACCGGCGGGCTGGGTTGTCGAAGGCGGTGGCCAGGCCCCCGAAGCTGGCGATCACGTAGATCGCCCACACCGGCGGGTGGTCCATGAACGCGAGGCCGGCAAGTGCAAAGGACTGCGCCATCGCGAACACCTGGACCGCGAAGAGCAGCTTGCGCTTGTCGGAGCGATCGGCGATGAGGCCCGCGAACGCCCCGAAGACCAGCACCGGCCCGAACTGGGCGGCGGCGAGCAGCCCGAGGGCGATGCCGCTGTCGGTCAGCTTCAGGACCAGCAGCGTTTGTGCGATCAGCGTGAGCCAGTTGCCGATCTGGCTGATCATCTGGCCACTGAAGAAGAGCCGGAAGTTGCGGATCCTGAGCGACCGGAACGTGTCGTTGGTGGCCAGGCGGAGGCGGGTCATGGTTGGTCCTCCGCCGCGATGATCGCGTCGAGCACATCGAGCGCCGCGGCGAGGCGGGCTTGCGCATCGGGGCCGAGCTCGTGGAGGCGCCCGGCCAGCCAGGTGGTCTTGCGGCGCCGAGTCTCCTCGACGAGCGAGCGCCCCGCCTTCGTGGTGGCGACGTGGCTGACCCGGCCGTCATCGGGGCACTGCGTCCGCTCCACGAGGCCGTCGGCCTCGAGCTTCGCGAGCACCTTGGTGATCGACGGTGGCGCCACGCGCTCGTGGTCCGCGAGGGCGCCGAGGGTGAGGGGACCGTGGTTGTGGATCGTGGAGAGGGCGGACAGTTGGCTCGGCGTGAACCCCGTGTCGGCTTCTTGGCGAAGGCGACGAGCCAGCCGCGTGGCGCTCAGACGGAGCCGAGCAGCGATCTCCGCTTCGTCCAGGGTGTGGAGCTGAGTGGCCGGGGAGCGGGTCATGAGCTCACCCTACCAAGTCCTTAGACCAACTAACTACCGTGGCTAACGAATTCTCCTCCACGATGTCTGGAGGGTCACGCGCGGTACTCGGGTGTCAGCTTCCAGAGATCCCATTGGGGGTACTGTCACACCCCGGTTCGGCCCCAGGAGACCACGTGCATCGTTCCATCCTCGTGTTGGTTGCAGCCGCGGGGGTCCTTGTCTCCGCTGCGGTTCCGGCGCTGGCTCGCGAGCGGGACGAGCCGACGGAGGTGCAGGTCGTCCTCGAGCGGGTCGACACGACCGGCTCGACGTCGTATGAGGTCGCCTGGCTCACCCCACCCACGCTGGAACGCCTTAGAGGTGCCGGCGAGGTCGCCGGTGCGCTGCGGCGCGACGAAAAGGTCTCGATCGCGATGGCGCAGTCGGTGCCGTTTGTCGGAGCGCCCGGGCGGTGGGCGGCCGGTGCCCGTGGGGCGGGCAAGGTGATCGTCGTGATCGACACTGGGGTGTCGCCTTTCTTCGGCGGCTCGATCGTGGGACAGGCCTGCTTCGTGGGTGTCGAGGATCCGCTCGAGCCGGGCTCCTTCGTGGGCCGGTGTGGGCCCGACCGAGACGAGTTCCAGGCCTTCAGCAGTGACTGCTTCACGCTGGGTGTGTGCGACTCGAGCGACCCTGATGACGTGCTGGACGAAGCCGCGGCCCGGCCATGTGAGGATGGCCCCGCTCCCGAATGCGACCATGGCTCAGCGGTCGCTGCCGTGGCCGCCCGATCCGGGCCGACGCCAGGTGTTGCGCCCGACGCGGGGGTGTACGCGATCCAGGTGTTCGACGACCCCTTCGGGGGGTATCTCTTCGACATCTACCTCGCCCTCGAGCACGTGGTCGACTTGGTTGATGCCGGCGTGGACGTCGCTGCCGTCAACCTCTCCGTGGCCACCGAGCCGCTCGAGAACTGTGATGCGAACACCCTCGGCGGTGCCGGGGGTGCGTTCCAAGATGTCATGAGGCGCCTTGGAGAGCTGGGCGTCGCCACGACTGTGGCCGCCGGCAACGACCGCGCCGTTGATGCCCTCGGCTTCCCGTCGTGCCTCCCGGAAGCCGTAGCGGTGGGTGCCACCGACCTGGCCGACGAGCTCACCTACTTCACCAACCGCGGATCGGGTCTCGACCTGTTCGCACCCGGCGCCCGAGCCGCTGCCGATCCCGATGTCGACACCGTCGAACACCTGGACATCCCGATCTCCGGTCACACGCAATGGTCGGGAACGTCCTTCTCGGCGCCACACGTGGCCGGAGCGTTTGCCCTGTTGAGTGAGGAGTACCCGAAGACCTCGATGGAGCAGCGGCTGTGGTTCCTGCGCGCATCTGGGGTGCCGATCAGCACGGGGCACGGTCCGGTGCCGCGACTCCAGATGCGGGAACCCGCCGAGGTGCTCCTCGCCGAGGTGATGTTCCCGGGCGCTGCACCGATCGCGGGGACGAGTCGCCAGGCCGTCGGCGACTTCGACTTCGACGGACGTTCCGACGTGCTCGCGCATGCCCCTGGCTTGGCCCCGGACCACATCGCGTACGGCATGGCGACGCCGTGGGCCTTCGAGAAGGTCGGGTTCTCCGTCTCGGGGACCTACACGCCGATCGTGGGGAACTTCGTCGGCACGTCGCCTGGACCCGACGACGTTCTCTGGTATGCCCCGGGTGCGCCAGCGGACTCGTTGTGGGCCGGCAAGGTCACGCGCGGGTTCGACGGCCAGTCCATGTCGATCAACGGCACCTACGCTCCCCACGTCGGCGACTTCGACGACGACGGGTGGGACGACATCTTCTGGTACGCCCCTGGCCCGAGCCCCGACAGCTTCTGGTTCGGTGGCCCGTCCGCGATCACCTCGGTGTCCGCCCAGGTGTCGGGGAGCTATCGGATCTCGGTCGGGGATGTGAACGGTGATGGCAATGACGACATCCTCTTCCATGGGCCAGGGGACGCCCCCGACAACCTGTGGCGTGGCACCGATGCGCGCGGCTTCGTCGGGAGCACGTTGTCGATGCCGGGCGCCTACACATTGATCTCCGGGAACTTCGACGGCGACGTGGCCGAGGACGTCGTCCTGTACCAGCCCGGTCCCGGGGCGGACTTCCTCTGGCGCGGGAACAGCGCAGTCGGCACCGTGAACGGGGGGCCCGGAGGCTTCGACCAGACGGCCCTCGGGATCACCGGGACCTACGCACCGGTGGTCGGCGACCTCAACGGGGACGGACGCGACGACATCGTGTGGTACGCCGCTGGATCGGCACCCGACGCCGTGTGGTTCGGTGAGGTCGGCGGCGGGGTGACGTCCCGAGCGATCTCGGTCACCGGCACGTATCGACCCCTCGTCGGGAACCTCGATGGCGACGCTGGCGACGACATCGTCTGGTTCAACCCCGGCGCGATCGACACTCCGGTGTGGTGGTCACACGTGCCAACCCCGGCGCCATGACGTGCCGCGTCAGCGGGCGACGAAGTACTTGGCCTGCGGGTGGTGGCAGATGAGCGCCGAGGTGGTCTGCTCGGGCTGGTACTGGTAGCCGGTGTCCTCGTTACACTCGAGGCCGATGCGCCCACCGTCGAGCAGGTCGAGGATCGTCGTGTTGTCCTCGAGGTCGGGGCAGGCTGGGTAGCCCGACGAGTAGCGGCCGCCTCGGTACTGCTGGCGGAACAGGCCGGCGAGCGCCGGGCCGTCCTCATCGACGAAGCCCCACTCCTCGCGGATCCGCTTGTGCCAGAGCTCGGCGAGCGCTTCTGCCATCTCCACGCCCAGACCGTGGAGCAGCAGGTACTCCTGGTAGCGGTCGTCGGCGAAGAGCTTCGCGGTGGCCTCCGAGACGGCCGGGCCCATCGTGACGATGTGGAACGCCGCATAGTCGACCTCGTCGCCCGAGGCCGGCCGGAAGAAGTCGGCGATGCACAGGTACGGCGCCTTGTTCTGGCGGGGGTAGTGGAAGCGCGCTCGCTCCGAGGTGCGGGTGTCGTCTGACCAGATCACGAGATCGTCGCCGTCGCTGTTGGCGGGGAAGTAGCCATAGACGACCTGCGGCACGAGCAAGCCAGCGGCCTTCGCCTTGGCGAGCTCCTCGCGGAGCTGCGGACGGATGCGGGCCTTGAAGTCCGTGTCGGACTCGCCCTTCTCCGGACGGAACTGCCACTGGTTGCGGAACAACGCCGTCTCGTTGATGAACCCGGCGATGTCGTCGAGCGAGATGCCCTTCACGACCTGGGAGCCGACGAACGGCGGCACGAACACCGGGTTGTCGGCGGCGACGTCGGGCGAGCGCTCCGGCAGGTCGACGGGTGCGTCATCCTCGGTGCCGGGCTTGGCGAAGCGGCCCCGCAGCTCGAGGGTGGAGTCGATGGGGACGCTGCCCCAGTCGGGGTCGTCGGCGGTCTCGCCCCGCTTCACCGCGCCGATGCGGTCCATGACGTGGAGGCCTTCGAAGGCGTCCTTGCCGTAGAACAGGCGACCGTCGTACACCTCGCGCAGGTCGCGCTCGACGTAGGTGCGCGTGAGCGCGGCCCCACCGAGCAACACGGGCACGTCGGCGAGGCCACGCGAGTTGAGCTCCTCGAGGTTCTCGCGCATGATCAATGTGCTCTTCACGAGCAGCCCGCTCATGCCGATCGCGTCGGCCTTCACCTCGACGGCCTTGGCCACCATGTCGGCGATGTTCACCTTGATGCCGAGGTTGTGCACCTCGTAGCCGTTGTTGGTGAGGATGATGTCGACGAGGTTCTTGCCGATGTCGTGCACGTCGCCCTTCACGGTGGCGAGCACGATGCGACCCTTCGTGGAGGAGCCGTCGACCTTGTCCATCATCGGCTCGAGGTAGGCAACCGCGGCCTTCATGGTCTCGGCCGACTGCAGCACGAACGGAAGCTGCATCTCGCCCTTGCCGAACAGGTCGCCCACGACCTTCATGCCCTCGAGGAGCACGTCGTTGATGATGCCGAGCGGCTTGTGGCCGCCGGCGAGCGCTTCGTCGAGGTCGGTGACGAGACCGTCGCGGTCGCCCTCGATGATGCGCGTGGACAGCCGCTGCTCGACGGGCCAGCCGGAGCGGTCTTCCTTCTCCACCGCCCCGGCCTTGACGCCGTCGAACATGCCGAGGAGCACCTGAAGCGGGTCGTAGTCGTCCGCGTCGCCTCGCTCGACCGACCGGCGCCGGTCGTAGATGAGGTCGAGGCACACCTGCTTCTGGTCCTCGGGGATGCGGGCCAGGGGCGTGATGCGTGCTGCGTGGACGATGGCGGAGTCGAGTCCGGCCTCGGTGCACTCATGCAGGAACACGGAGTTGAGGACATGCCGTGCCGCCGCGTTGAGGCCGAAGGAGATGTTGGACAGGCCGAGGGTGGTGTGCACCCCGGGCAGGTGCTCCTTGATGAGGCGGATGCCCTCGATGGTGGCCATGCCCTCGCCGCGGCTCTCTTCGATGCCGGTAGCCAGCGTGAGCGCGAGCGGGTCGAAGAACAGGTCGCCCGACGAGAGGCCGTAGCGGTCGACGGCGAGGTCGTGGATGGCCTTCGCAGCCCGCAGCTTCCACTCCGGGGTGCGGGCCTGGCCCTCTTCGTCGATGCAGGTGCACACCACCGCGGCGCCGTACTCGCGCGCCAAGGTGAGGAAGCGATCGAGGCGTGTGCCGGGCGCGTCGCCGTCCTCGAGGTTGACCGAGTTGAGGATCGCCCGCCCACCGATCCACTGCAGCGCCGTCTCCACGACGGGAGGCTCGGTGGAGTCGATCATGAGGGGCACGGTGGCCTGCGTGGCGAACCGAGAGGCGATCTCGTCCATGTCGGCGGCGCCATCGCGGCCGACGTAGTCGACGCAGACGTCCAGCACGTGCGCGCCCTCCCGCTCCTGCTCGCGCGCCATGGCCACGCAGGTGTCCCAGTCGGCCTCGAGGAGCGCCTCGCGGAACTTCTTGGAGCCGTTTGCGTTGGTGCGCTCCCCGATGGACAAGTAGGTGAGCTGCTGGTCGAAGGGCGTGAAGCTGTAGATCGTGGTGGCACCGTCCTCCCACTCCGGTGCGCGCTGGGCGGGCTCGAGCCCGCGCACGGCCTCCACGAGTGCGGCGATGTGCTCGACGGTGGTGCCGCAGCACCCGCCGACCACCTGCACGCCGAACTCGGTGACGAACCGTGTCTGGTAGGCGGCGAGCTGGTCAGGGGTGAGGTCGTAGTGCATCTTGCCGTCGACCACCGACGGCAGGCCGGCGTTGGGCAGGCAGGCGATCGGCATGCGGGCGTGCTGGCTGAGGTAGCGCAGGTGCTCGCTCATCTCGGCGGGGCCGGTGGCGCAGTTGACCCCGATCACGGCTGGCCGCATCGCGTCGAGGGCCGTCAGCGCCGCGCCGATCTCGGTGCCCGGCAGCATCGTGCCGGTGAGCTCCATCGTGACCTGGACCTGGATCGGCACCTCGCGGCCCAGCGCGGCCATGGCCCGGCGAGCGCCGATCATGGCGGCCTTCGCGCCCAGGAGGTCGAACTGCGTTTCGATGAGCAGGACGTCGACGCCGCCTTCGATGAGGCCGTTGCACTGCACCTCGTAGGCATCGCGCAGCTCGGCGAACCGGATCTGGCCGAGCGACGCGAACTTCGTGCCCGGGCCGATCGAGCCGGCCACGAGGCCCCCGTGGCCGTCGGCGACCTCGCGGGCGATGCGGGCCGCAGCGAGGTTCAGCTCGTGCGAGCGCTCCGCGATGCCGTACTCGGCCAGCGGGATCGCGAACGAGCCGAAGCTGGCCGTCTCCACGATGTCGACGCCGACGCCGAAGAAGGCGTCGTGCATGCCGGCGATGATCTCGGGTCGTGTGGCCACGAGCAGCTCGTTGCAGCCCTCGAACACCTCCCCGCCGAAGTCGTCAGGGCCGAGCTCGAGCGCCTGGACGTAGGTTCCGAACGCGCCGTCGAAGACGACGACCCGTTCGGCGATGAGGTCGAGGTACCGGCTGTCTCCCATGGTCTGACAAGGGTACCGGCGGCCCCGTCGCGCGGCAGAACCCAAAATGGCGTGGGACACGGGTCCGGCAGGCCGCAGCCACCGAATAGGGTGCCCCTCGATGACGAGGCTCTGGACCGGCAAGGGGGACGACGGCACCACGGGTCTGCTCTACGGCGGCCGTGCCCCCAAGGCGTCGCCTCGCTTCATCGCCGTCGGCGACGCAGACGAAGCCCAAGCGGCGATCGGCCTGGCCCGAGCCGAGGCCCCGAGCGGTTCGCGGCTCGACACCATCCTGATGGCCGTCGAGCGGGACCTCTGGGTGCTCATGGCCGAGCTCGCCACCGATGACCCAGACCGGTCCAAGCTCGTCGCGGGCGCCTCGCTGGTGAGCGCGCCGATGGTGGCGGGGCTCGAGGCCGTCATCGACGAGATCGGCAGCCTGTTCGAGCCCCCTCACGAGTTCGTGGTGCCTGGGCAGGATCGCGCGTCGGCCCTGCTCGACGTCGCTCGTACCGTGGCGCGCCGAGCGGAGCGCTCCGCCTCGGCGGGGGCCGCAAGCGACTCGCTCGTCGTCCCCTATCTCAACCGTCTCTCGTCGGTGCTGTGGACCCTCGCCCGTTGGGTCGAGGGCGAGCCGCTCGTCACGCGAGAGCGATGACCCTGGAGGTCCATGTGTCTGTGATCGCTGAGCTCGCCCGAGCTGTCCCCGACGGAATCGATGCCCGCGCCGTGGGCGCAGTCGCGGGACGACAGGAGGGCGAGGGCGTCGACTGGGGTTTCCTGGCTGCGCACGGCTTCGAAGCGAAGCTCGGAGATGTTCGAGCGCTGCCCGATGGCGATGGGCGCACCTTGTTCGTGGTGGGGCTCGGCGATGGTGCGAAGGTCGATGCCGACACCCTGCGGCACGCGTCGGGCGCGCTGGCGCGCGCAGCCACGCGCGCCGAGTCGATCGCCGTCGATCTGCTCGGGCACCTCGCCGATGGCGTACCCGTCGTGCGAGCCGCACAGGCGATCATCGAGGGGCTCGTGCTCGGGGGCTACCAGTACGGCGTCTTCAAGTCGGCGCACACGCCGAGCGCGCTGCAGCGCATCGTGGTGGTCGGCGGTGGTGGCCAGCGAGTGCAGGCGGCGCTCGATCGCGGGGTCGCCATCAGCGAGGCGGTGACCTGGGTGCGCGACCTCGTCAACGAGCCGGGCGGTTCGCTGACCCCCACCAAGCTCGCCCAGCAGGCCGCGAAGGTGGGTGAGTCAGCGGGCTTCGAGGTGACGGTGTGGGATGAGAAGGAGATCCGCAAGGAGAAGCTCGGTGGCTTGCTCGGCGTGAACCGAGGCTCGACCCAGAGCCCGCGGTTCCTGCACCTGCGCTACGAGCCGGAAGGCGCGAAGGCCACGATCGCGCTCGTCGGGAAGGGGATCACCTTCGACAGCGGCGGCCTGTCGCTCAAGCCCTCCGACAGCATGATCGGCATGAAGGGCGACATGGGTGGTGCCGGTGCCGTCCTCGGCGCGTTCCGGGCCATCGCCGCCGTCGGCGCCAAGGTTCGGGTGCTCGGCTTCCTGCCCCTCACCGACAACATGACCGGCGGCGACGCCACGCGCGTGGGCGACGTGCTCACCATCCGCAACGGCAAGACCGTCGAGGTCCTCAACACCGATGCCGAGGGGCGCCTCGTCCTCGCCGACGCGCTGTCGCTCGCCACCGAGGCAGCGCCCGACGCCATCGTCGACCTCGCCACCCTCACCGGTGCCTGCATGGTGGCGCTCGGCGACCGCACTGCCGGGCTCATGGGCAACCATCAGGGTTGGCTCGACCAGGTGCGCAGCGCGGCCGATGCCGTGGGCGAGCCGGTGTGGCCGCTGCCGATGCCGGCGTACCTCCGCGGCAAGCTCGACAGCAGCATCGCCGACATGAAGAACATCACCCAGGACCGCTACGGCGGCGCGCTCGCTGCGGGCGTGTTCCTGCAGGAGTTCGTTGGCGACGGCGTGCCCTGGGCGCACATCGACATCGCCGGTCCAGCTGACGCCTCTGAGGTGGACGGCGAGATCGTGAAGGGTGGCACCGGGTTCGGGGTGCGCACGCTCGTCGAGCTCGTCTCCGGCTTCAGCAAGCCGAAGAAGTCGGAGGCGTAGCGCCCCGATCGTCAGGCGGCGCCGGGAGGCAGGTCGGCCACCCGGCGATCGGCGTCGACGTCGGCCGCGTGCGCGGCGCGGTGTCGAGCCACGGCCCATGCCGTGGCGTCGTGGGCCATCGCGGGGTGGACGCGCCACCGGTGCAGCTGGCGTTCGGTGGCAGCGCCGTCCTCGCCGAGCTCGAGCAGCGAGAGCGCCAGGTGGCGAGCGCGGTTGCGCAGGTGCTCCACCCCGGTGGTGGTGCCCGGCGCGTGGTCGAGGGCCCAGCGATCGTGGGCGGCGCGCAGGTCCTCTGGCAGGCGCTCGATCTGGATGCGCGTGAGCGGCGGGAGCTTGCGACGGACCTTGAGCGAGCTCGCATCGGTGAGCTCCGCCGCCCCGAAGCGGCAGCAACGCTTCAACGACCGGACGACGGGGGAGTGCTGCCCGGCGTGTCGGCCGAGGCCGAGCCCGCGAGCCAGCACGGCGAGGTCGAGCTCGTACCCGCTCGGGCTGGCTTCGAGCCCGTCGACCAGCCGGCGCAGGAGCCACGTGGCCGTCGGGCCGAGCACCCCCAGCCAGAACTGCTCCACGTAGGGGGAGTGCGGGGTGTGGCCGACCTCGTCGATCACCGGATCGGCCCAGGGGCGCACGGTGACAGTCGGGGTGGGGGTGGGGATGATGCGCAGCGGCGGCATGGACGTCTCCTCAGCGGACGAGCGGTCGAGCGGGGGAAGTCGGACGCGATGTTTCATGCACTTTCATGCATGTCTGTGTCTGCGTCAAGCACTAGCCTCGGGCGCCGTGGACGACGGCATCAGCGAGCTCCAGGCCCGGGTGGTGGCGGCGCGCCGCGTGGTGGTGCTCACCGGCGCCGGGATCAGCACCGACAGCGGCATCCCGGACTTTCGAGGCCCGCAGGGCGTCTGGACGAAGGACCCCGCCGCGGAGAAGGCCTCCCACATCGATCACTACCTCCACGATCCCGAGGTGCGGCGTCGAGCCTGGCGCACCCGGGCGGCATCGCCGGCGTGGTCGGCGCAGCCCAACGCTGGCCATCGGGCCCTCGTCGACCTCGAGCACTCCGGCCGCCTCTCGTTGCTCGTCACGCAGAACATCGACGGGCTGCACCAGGCGGCAGGCTCCGATTCAGGCATCGTCGTCGAGGTGCACGGCACGATGCGGGAGGTTGCCTGCCTCTCGTGCGGGGACCGCACGCCGATGGCTCGTGCGCTCGAACGGGTCGCCGCGGGCGAGGACGACCCAGCGTGCGAGCGCTGCGGGGGGATCTTGAAGTCGGCAACGATCAGCTTCGGGCAGAGCCTCGTGACCGAGGATCTGGAGCGGGCCGATCTCGCGGCGCGGTCGTGCGACCTCTTGCTCGCCGTGGGGACCACGCTGGCCGTGTACCCCATTGCCGGGGTCGTCCCGCTGGCCGCGGCCTCCGGGGCGAGCATCGCGATCGTCAACGGTGAACCCACCGCGATGGACGACCTCGCCGACGTGGTCATCGTGGGATCGATCAGCGAGGTGCTCCAGGCCGTCGTCGAGGGAATCCCGAGCCTTTCCTGATTGTTGACCAATCCAGTAGGGTATTACCTCTCCAGGACACAAGGATGTGCCATGCCCAGCTTTCGAGACCTCCTCGCCGCCACGAAGGCATCGATTCGTGAGGTCGACACCGCAGAGGTCGAGGCAGCTCGACGCCGGGCGAACGTCGTCGTGCTCGACGTGCGCGAGCCCGAGGAGCATGAGCAGGGGGCGATCCCCGGGGCGCTGCACATCGCGCGTGGCACGCTCGAGAGTGCCATCGAGAGCCGGATCGTCGACAAGGCGACTCCCATCATCATCCACTGCGCCTCGGGAGTCCGTTCCGCGTTCGCGGCCAAGACGCTCGAGGAGCTCGGCTACACCGATGTCGCCTCGATGGCCGGGGGGTTCAACAAGTGGAAGGACGAGGGGCGCGACTGGGCGACGCCGCGCAAGCTGAGCCCGAGCCAGCGCAACCGGTACCAGCGGCACCTCCTCCTCCCCGAGGTCGACGTGGCTGGCCAGCTCGCGCTGCTCGACTCCCGCGTGCTGCTGCTCGGCGCCGGCGGGCTTGGTTCGCCGGCGGCGCTGTACCTCGCCGCCGCCGGGGTCGGCACGATCGGGATCATCGACATGGATGTCGTCGATGAGTCGAACCTGCAGCGACAGATCCTCCACAACATGGAGCGGGTGGGCGACCGAAAGGTCGATTCCGCCAAGAAGACGCTCACCCTCCTGAACCCCGACGTCGACGTGGTGAGCTACGACGTGCGCCTCGGCGCCGACAACGTGATGGAGATCCTCCCGGGCTGGGATGTGATCGTCGACGGCACCGACAACTTCCCCACCCGATTCCTCGTCAACGACGCCTCCGTCAAGCTGGGCATCCCGGTGGTGCACGGCTCGATCTTCCGGTTCGAGGGCATGGTCACGGTCTTCGACCCGAAGAACGGGCCCACCTATCGCGACATGGTGCCGGAGCCGCCTCCCGCCGAGATGGCTCCCAGCTGTGCTGAAGCGGGGGTGCTCGGGGTGCTCCCCGGCATCATCGGCTCGATCCAGGCCATCGAGGCCATCAAGCTGCTGCTCGGCCTCGGCGACCCGCTGATCGGCCGTCTGCTGGCCTACGACAGCCTCGAGCAGTCGTTCCGCGAGTACAAGGTCCGGCCCGACCCCGCGAACCAGGTCACGTGGGCCAATCGCGACCGCATCGTGGTTGCCGAGCTCAACGAGCACTGCATGCCGCACCCACTGGAACCGCCGCCGGGTGACGTCTCCTAGTCGAGCGCTTCCCGCTTGGCTGCCTCGCCCCTCGATGGGCGAGGCAGCGAGAGCAGGGTCACCGCGGCCCCCGCGGCGCTGCGCGCGCCGGAGCGCACGTCGTCTTCGAGTGCCACGACCAGCGTACGAACCGAGGGGTCTCGGAAGTCGTCGAGCAGCCGCTCCCTGACTTCATCCCACATCCAGCTGACCGCCTGCTCGCCCCGGCGAGCGGTCACCGTGCCGGAGCGCTCCAGATGACGAGTGAGCGACTCTACGGCCTCCCAGGCCTCGTCGATGCCACGGTCCTCGGTGGACGAGGCCTCGATGACGGGCACCGTCCAACCGTCGTACTTGGGGCGGAGCAGGTGGATGGCGTTGGTGAGACCGGCACGCGTGCGGGCGGCGGCGAGGGCAAGGTCGCCGTCGGCCTTGTTCACGACCACCACATCTGCGAGCTCCATGATCCCGCGCTTGATGCCCTGCAGGTCGTCGCCACCGCCCGGCGCGGCGACGAGCAGCACGCAGTCGACCATCTCCGATGCCGCAGTCTCAGACTGCCCCACGCCGACGGTTTCGATGATGACGACATCGAAGCCGGCGGCCTCGCAGAGGAGTGACGCTTCGCGGGTTCGGCGAGCGACGCCCCCGAGGTTGCCGGAGCTGGGGGAGGGGCGGATGAACGCGGCTGGTTCCCTGGCCAGGCGCTCCATCCGGGTCTTGTCCCCAAGGATCGAGCCGCCGAAGCGCTTGCTCGAAGGGTCGATCGCGAGGACCGCCACGCGTCGGCCCGCCCGGGTGAGACGAAGCCCGAGGGTCTCGATGAAGGTGGACTTGCCGGCGCCTGGGGTGCCGGTGACCGCTACCCGCAGCGCGCCCCCGGTGGCGGGGAGGAGGTCATCGAGGAGCGCTGTTGCCTGCTCGCGGTGGTCTGTCCGCTGCGATTCGATGAGCGTGATGGCCTGGGCCAAGGCACGTCGGTCGCCGGCGCGAATCTGGTCGCCGAGCGCGGTCGGGTTTGCGCTCATCTCGCGGTGGGGGCCTAGCCCTCGGCGCGCCGTTGGCGCAGGAGGTCGAGCACCTCAGCCGCGGCGGTGGGAATCTTCGTGCCGGGGCCGAAGATCGCAGCAACGCCCGCCTCGTGAAGGAACGGGTAGTCCACGGGGGGGATCACGCCCCCGCACACGACGAGCACGTTGCCAGCTCCGGCACCCTTCAGCGCGTCGACCAGCTGGGGGACGAGCACCTTGTGACCGGCGGCCTGGCTCGAAACGCCCACGATGTGCACGTCGTTGTCGACGGCATCTTGTGCCACCTCGGCTGGCGTCTGGAAGAGGGGGCCCACGTCGACATCGAAGCCGAGGTCGGCGAACGCGGTGGCGATCACCTTGGCGCCACGGTCGTGGCCATCCTGGCCCATCTTGACCACGAGGATGCGCGGACGGCGGCCCTCCTCGTCGGCGAACGTGGCGACGGCGCTCCGAACTGCTTCGAACTGGCTGTCGCCGTCGGAGGCTTGGCCGTACACGCCGTGGATCGATCGGATCTCCGCCTTGTGGCGACCGAATACCTCCTCCATGGCCTCGCTCATCTCACCCACGGTGGCTCGGGCGCGCGCGGCGTCGACGCACAGCTCGAGCAAGTTGGTGGTGCCCGCTGCGCCATCGGTGAGCGCTTGGAGGGCTGCCCGACATCGGGCGTCGTCCCGGGTGGCGCGCACGCGTTGCAGGCGCTCGATCTGCTGCGCCCGCACCATCGAGTTGTCGATGTCGAGCACGTCGACGTGATCGGGCGACGACGGCTGGTACTTGTTGACGCCGACGATGACCTCGTCGCCTCGATCCACCCGCGCCTGGCGACGAGCGGCAGACTCCTCGATGCGCTGCTTCGGCATCCCGGAGGCGACGGCCTTGGTCATGCCGCCGAGCTGCTTGACCTCGGCGATGAGCTCCCAGGCTTTGTCGGCCAGCGCTTGGGTGAGCGACTCGACGTAGTAGCTGCCGCCGAGCGGGTCGATCACGTGGGGAACGCCCGTCTCTTCGGCGAGGATGAGCTGCGTGTTGCGAGCGAGGCGGGCCGACGTCTCGGTGGGGAGGCCGAGTGCCTCATCGAAGGAGTTGGTGTGCAGGCTCTGGGTGCCCCCGAGTACAGCAGCCATTGCTTCGAAGGCGGTGCGAACCACGTTGTTGTACGGGTCTTGCTCGGTGAGCGACACGCCGCTCGTCTGGCAGTGCGTGCGCAACACGAGCGACGCGGGGTTCTTGGGTTCGAAGTCGAGCATGACTCGGTGCCAGAGGAGGCGCGCCGCCCTGAGCTTCGCGATCTCCATGAAGAAGTTCATGCCGATCGCAAAGAAGAAGCTCAGCCGCGGGGCGAACTCGTCGACGTCGAGTCCTCGATCCACCGCGAAGCGGACGTACTCGAGACCATCCGCGATGGTGAAGGCCAGCTCCTGCTCGGCGGTCGCCCCAGCCTCTTGCATGTGGTAGCCGGAGATGCTGATCGAGTTGAAGCGCGGCATCTGGCGCGCTGAGTACTCGATGATGTCAGCGACGATGCGCATGCTGGGCTCAGGCGGGTAGATGTAGGTGTTGCGCACCATGAACTCTTTGAGCACGTCGTTCTGGATCGTGCCGCTCAGCTGGGAGGGCTCAACTCCCTGCTCCTCGCCGGCGACGATGAAGCACGCCAGGATCGGCAGGACGGCTCCGTTCATCGTCATCGACACGGACATCTTGTCGAGTGGGATCTCGTCGAAGAGGATCTTCATGTCCTCGACGGAGTCGATCGCAACGCCGGCCTTTCCCACGTCGCCCTCGACGCGTGGGTGGTCGCTGTCGTAGCCGCGGTGCGTTGCGAGGTCGAAGGCCACCGACAAGCCCATCTGACCGGCGGCCAGGTTGCGGCGGTAGAAGGCGTTCGACTCCTCCGCCGTGGAGAACCCGGCGTACTGGCGGATGGTCCACGGGCGGTTGGCGTACATCGTGGCGCGGGGGCCGCGCACGTACGGGGGGAGTCCCGGCAGCGAATCGACGTGGTCGACCTCAGCGAGGTCGGCCGCCGTGTAGAGCGGGTTGATGTCGATGCCCTCGGGCGTGTGCCACACGAGGTCGCCGGGGTCGCCGCCGCGAAGGTCCTTCGCAGCGAGCATCCGCCAGCGGTCGAGGTCGGTTTCGTGTTCACCCACGACGGGGGAGCCTACGGGG
>JBQTKH010000017.1:0-13027 GCA_052386335.1 Microthrixaceae bacterium | reverse complement strand
GAACATGCCGCTGATGGTCGCAACCCTGTCAAGACCCTGCTACTAGCATGGATACCGCTGGATTGTCAGGGCTAGTGGGAGGCGCGTGATGAGCTGGGAGCGGCGGCTGGATGCGTGGCGCGAGGAGCTGGCGCTGTTCGATCAGCTCGAGGGCTGGGTCACGCTGGCGGAGGCCGAGGAGACCCAGGGTGTCAGCAGGTCTGCGCTGCGAAGCTGGTATCGATCCGGCCAGATCCGCTCCCGACTCGTCGACGGCCCCCACGGGCCACAGCGTCTCGTCCAGATGCAGGAGGTCTCGCGCCGCGCCACCAAGTCGCCCCGCATTCGCAAGAGCGGGGAGACCCAGATCGCCCTCGCGGCGCAGATCGAGATTCTCCAGGCCCGGCTCAACCAGCTCGAAGCGCGGCTCGCTCGGGTCGAGGAGGAAGGGACAGCGGTCAGTCGCCCACCGCGCCGTCGACCATCTCGCGGATGAGATCCGCGTGACCGTTGTGGCGGGCGTACTCCTCGATCATGTGGAGGTAGATCCAGCGGAGCGAACATGGTTCGCCCCGTCGGATCCCGGTGTCGTCGAGCTCGTAGTGGGCCGCTGAGACCCGGCTCGCCGCGCACTCCGCGAGCCACGCATCGAGGTCGGTGTCCCAGTCCGCCTCATCGAGCGGCATGAGGTCGCAGTCGTCATTGTCGGGGTCGAACCAGATCCTGGGTGTGTCCGGGGAGCGTGGCAGCACTCGCTGGAACCAATGCCGCTCCACCTCGGCCATGTGCCGCACGAGCCCGTGGAGCGAGAGCTTCGATGACGCGACCGGCCGCGCCTGGCGACCCGCGTCGTCGAGACCCTCGCACTTGAGCAGGAGCGTCGAGCGGTGGAACTCCAGCCACTGCTCGAGCATCGGCCGCTCGTCCGCGACGAACGCAGGGTCCACCCGTCGCGGATCAGACAGCTCGTCGACCATGCGCCCCGGTCTAGTGGAGTGAGTGGAGGAGCGAGGGACGAGATCGGCGGCTCGTCCCCAGAGGAGTCCGGCGGCCGGTGCTCGGGCGCCTCCGCGGGGCGTACGGCCGGTGTGGTGGGCAAGAAAATCCGTGATCCGGGTTGCGGGGGTACGTCAGTTCGTGTAGCCTGTGGTCTTCCCCTTCGGGACCTGGTTGCTGGTCCCCGTTCTGTGTGAGATCGCGCTACCGGCCATGGTCGGTTGCCGAGTCCCGAAGGAGGACTGGTCATGGTCGACGCTGTTGCGTTGCTCGACACCGCGTCCACCTCGATCGGCCTGATCGAACCGGACGGGCTGACCTCGGGTGAGCTGAGCGACGCGCTGTTGCGGATGCAACGCCTGCGCGGACAGCTCGAAGCCGCGGAGGCACGCGTGTTGGCCCGGTGGGACGCAGACCGGGTCTGGCAGGACTCGGGTGCGAAGTCGGGCGCGGCGTGGCTGGCGCGGGAGCAGCGGCTGCCGATCCAGACGACCCGGCAACGGATCCGCCACGCCCGCGCCCTGCGCACCCTGCCCGCGGTGGAGCACGCGTGGTCGGCCGGGGAGATCGACCGGACCCATCTGATCACCCTGCTTGGCGCGCGCACCCCGCGGACCAGGGAGCAGTTCGAGACCGACCACAAGCTGCTGTTGGACTCGGCTCGTACGCGGGGGTTCGTGGACTTCAAGCGCCACTGCGACCTCTGGGAAGCGTTCGTCGACCCTGATGGGGCCGAACAAGGTGCCGACGACGACCGCGCCGCCCGCGAGGTCCACCTCTCCCAATCGTTCGGCGGCATGTGGTTCGGGCGCATGACCCTGGACCCGGTCTCCGGCGACATCATCAACACCACCCTCGCCATGATCGAACGGGAGCTGTTCGAGGCGGACTCGGCCGAGGCCAAAGCGCGTCTCGGCCGCGACCCGTTGATCGTGGACCTCGCCCGCACCCCCGCCCAACGCCGTGCTGACGCGCTCGTGGAGATGGCGACGCGGGCTCGCACCGCCCCCGCGGATGGGAAGTGCCCCCGACCGTTGTTCACGGTGCTCGTCGACTACGAGACCTTTGCCGGACCCTTGTTGGAGCTGTTCAACCGCACCACCATCACGCCGGGCACCGCGGCGCGCTGGCTCGACGAAGCCGACATCGAGCGGATCGTGTTCGACGGACCCTCACGGGTCATCGACGTCGGCGTGAAGCGTCGCTTCTTCCGGGGTGCGCTCCGCCGGGCGATCGAGGTGCGGGATCGGACCTGCTTCCACCCGTACTGCGATGAGGTGCCAGAGCGGCCGGAGATCGACCACATCCTCGAGTACGCCAAGGGTGGTCTCACCACCCAAGAAGGCGGCCGCCTCGGCTGCGACTTCCACAACGAGCGGCGCAACCGCCACCCCGACAACTGGCCCGACGACCCCGACCCACCGTGATCGATGGCGGCGCGCCGTTGGCCGCGGGTAGCAAGCAGTGGGTCCGGTCAGGGCTTGTAGGCGCCTGAGCCGGTGAGCATGCCGCGGTGCCAGCGGCGGGGTGTCACGAGGATCGCCCTCGGGTAGTCCTCGAAGAGCCAGCGGGCGAAGTTGCGTCGGGTCCAGTCGGTGGCCCCGGCGATGCGCACGCCTGCGCGCGCGCCCTTGCGATGCTTCAGCGCTCGCACGAGCAGTGCGGACATCCGGTGGTCCGCGACGAGCGCGGCGCGCACGGCTCGCTCGTAGGCGCCGGTCACCGTCGCTGCGTCATCGCCGCCCTCGATGATGGCCTGGGCGGCGAGCACGCCCGTGAGGAGCGCCTGCCCGATGCCCTCACCGGTCATCGTGTCCGAGGCGGCCGCTGCGTCGCCGACGAAGAGGGTGCGCTGCGTGGTGAGCACCGCCTCGTCGATGCGCGCCGGGATGGGCCAGGCTCGGTGCGGAGACTCCGGACGGGCGTCGGGACCCAGCACCGCTCGAATGTGGGGCCGCTCCAGGAGCTCAGGCCACAGCTGCTTCATGTCCTGCACCCTCGCCACCTTGCCGCCGTCGCGCTGGATGCCGAAGCCCACGTTGGCTCCGCCGCCAGGCAGGGGGAACGACCACGCGTAGCCGGGGAGGAGGTCGGGCTCGAACCACACGAACAGCTCCGACGCAGCCCGCGGGCCGACGTTCGTGAAGTACTGCCGGAAGGCGTGCCACTCGCCCAGATAGCCCGGTGTCGCCGCGCCGAGGAGCTTCCGCAGCGGTGACCACATGCCGTCCGCCCCGATCGCGAACCTGCCGGCCAGCGCGCCGAGCCCCTCGACCTCCAGCACCACCCGGTCAGGGCCCTCGCTGGCGCCAACGACCGCGTGCCCGTCGTGCACCGTCACCCCAGCCGCCCGGGCCACGTCCAGGAGCGCCGCGTCCAGGTCGGCGCGACGCGCCACCACCGCGAACAGGCCGTCGCCCCTCGGCAGCGGGAACGTGACCGCGCGATGCGACGGCGAGCTCACCACCACGTCGTGCACCGGCTGCCAGGAGGCCACCGCGTCCGGTCTCAGCCCCAGGTCCTCGAGGAGGCGCAGCGCGCCCGCGGTGAGGCCGTCGCCGCAGATCTTGTCGCGCGGGAACGTCGCCTTGTCGACGAGGGTGACCGAGCGGCCGGCTCGGGCCAGGGTGATCCCAGCGGCGGCGCCGGCCGGTCCGCCGCCGACCACGACGGCGTCGACGTCCACGATCGGCTCAGCAGCCCTGGCCGGGACCGGGCCGGTAGCGGGCACGGAACTTGTCGGTCTCCGTGCGCCCATCGGGGTACGTGCGGGTGCGGGTGGTGGTGACGACCTTGCAGTTGCCCGAGGCCCCCTCGGAGATCGCCGTCTGCTCGGCGGTGGCGTAGGGGGTGGAGTAGAGGGTCACCGTGAGGCTGGTGCTCGTGTACGACGTCCAGATCAGAATCCCGTACGGGGTGTTGTTCGTGAACACGAGGTCGGGAGACGGGTACCCCATCGTGGCCTCGCGGCCGCGCGGGTAGCGGTCGAAGTACTCCGAGTGGGCCTGGTACTCGTCGATGTCGAGGCCGGCGAAGAACGCCGCGTTGAAGGTGGTGGTGGCGAACTGGGAGATGCCGCCCCCGATCTCCTCCACGTGCTCGCCGTTGCTGATCGCACCGGCGGCCACGAAGCCCTTCGCCGCGGTGCGCTTGCCCACGTGCTCGTTCATCGAGAAGCGCTCGCCGGGGAGCACCACCGCGCCGCGCACGAGGTCGGCGATCCGATGGATGTTGACCACCCGGGCGCCGGTGGCGGCGTGGTAGGTCGTGAACCCAGGCCCCGCGGTGGTGGGGGCGCCGCTGCGCCAGGCATGGTTGCCGCCGACGGCTTGGGTGATCCCGAGCGCTTCGGCATCCGCTGCGGTGAAGTCGGGCGGTCCCTCGGTGAGCTCGAGCTCGACGGACTCGCGTCCGGCTCGCAGGCCGGCCTCGATCGACGCCGGGGCATCATCCGTGCAGCAGATCGTCCCGTTGCGTCCTGGCCGGATCACGGGTGCTCCACCCTCCACGGTGAAGGTGGCGCTGACCGGACCATCGTCGAGGTCGGAGAACGCCATGCGCAGTCCGGCCTGGACGCGCTCGGGGTCGAGCGCAGCGGTCACCGTGCCGTCGCTGTGGCTCACGATCGACACCCAGCCCCGCAGGACGTCCGAGGTCACCTCGCGGGTCGCCTCGGCCGTCTCCAGCGTGATCGGGCTCCCCACCAGCCGCTCGGCCTCCGACGCGGCGGCGCGGGCCTCCTGAGCGCTGCCGAGCGGTGCCACCGGGCCGCGGCGGGCGGTGACCCGCAGGGCGTCGCCCGGCCTCCAGGTGGCCGCGACCTCCGACAGGCGTGCCGCGACACGACCGGTGTCGATGCCCTCGCCGTCCTTTCCGGGGACGACGTGCAAGGTGCCGTCCTCGAGCTCGAGGGCTGGTTCGATCGGAGGGGTGCGGGCATCGCCCTCGAGGTCGATGACCTTCGCGTCGAGCTGCTCGGCGCTCACCTGGACGACGAGGGGTGCCTCGCGCGCAGTGATGAAGGACCGGACCCAGTCGATCGGTCGGCGCAGCACGAACCCGTCGCCACCGACGTCGAGGGCCTGCTCGACCGTGCGATCCTGGTCGACGCTGAGGCCGACCTCGCCGGCCGTGGTGAGGTAGGTGACGTCGTCGGCCACGATCTCCACGGGCGTGCTGCTGAACGCCTCGGCCAGGCTGCGCACCCGCGGGAGCAGCTCCTCCTCGGACTGCCCACCGATGTCCGCTCCGGCCAAGCGCACGTTGCGGGGCACGCCACCGAGACTCGTGTCGATGGCCCACGCTGCAGTGGCGAGCACCGCGAGCACGACCGGCGCGAGCAGGAGGGGGATGACCCAGCGACGCCGTCGACGGGGCTCGACCGCGGCCTGATCCGTGCTCCCGTTGAGCGATGACGGGGCTTCGGGCACCGGAGGCGCGTCCGCTGACGACTCGGTGGTCAACTCGTCCATGGGGACGGCAGCCTCGCACGCGACGAGGGCCCGGCGGAATTCGCCCCTCTTCGTTGGCGTGCGCTAGACGAAGGGCACAGCGCAGGTTCGACGAGGGGGAGACAGCCGAATGACCAAGCTCTGCGAGGGTCGTGTCGCGATCGTGACGGGAGCGGGCCGCGGGATCGGCCGTGAGCACTCGCTGCTGCTCGCTCACCACGGCGCCAAGGTGGTCGTGAACGACCTCGGTGGCTCGATGGACGGGGAGGGCAACGACCAGGGCCCCGCCCAGGACGTCGTCGACGAGATTGTGGCGATGGGCGGCGAGGCGCTCGCCAACACCGACTACATCAGCGACTGGGACGGTGCGGAGCGGCTGGTTCGCTCTGCGATCGACACCTTCGGTGGGCTCGACATCCTCATCAACAACGCGGGGATCCTGCGCGACCGCATGCTCACCAACATGAGCGAGGCCGAGTGGGACGCCGTGATCAAGGTGCACCTGAAGGGCACCTTCGCGCCGTCTCGCCACGCAGCCGCCTACTGGCGCGATCGGGCCAAGGCGGGGGAGACGAACGACGCTCGGATCATCAACACGTCCTCCCCATCGGGCATCTACGGCAACGTCGGGCAGACGAACTACGGCGCCGCCAAGGCCGGCATCGCCAGCTTCACGATCATCGCCGCCAAGGAGCTGGGCCGATACGGCGTCACCGTCAACGCCATCGCGCCTGCCGCCCTCACCCGCATGACCGAGAACCTCGGCATGGGCCAGGCGTCCGAGGAGGACAAGGCCACGATGTCACCGGCCCACATCGCGCCGATCGTGTGCTGGCTGGCCAGCCCCGAGTCCGCTCACGTGACCGGCCGGGTCTTCGACGTCAGTGGTCGCATGCTCAGCGTGAGCGAGAGCTGGCACCGCGGCCCCACCCTCGAGAACCCCACCGACGACCCCGCCGAGCTCGGACCGCTCGTGTCCGAGCTCGTGGCCAAGGCCCGGCCCAACGCCAACATGTTCGGCTACGACGAGAAGTAGGGAGCCCATCATGCCCATCAACCCAGACGCCGTCGGGAGCAAGTCCGAGCCGACCCGCCGGAAGTGGTCGAGCAAGGACGCGCTCATCTACGCCCTCGGCGTGGGCGCCGGCGCCGCCGATCCGCTCGCCGAGCTCGAGTTCACGACCGAGAACACCAGCGACCGGCCCCAGCGCGCGCTCCCCCCGATCGCCGTGGTGCTCGGACCGCTCGGTGGTGCCTTCGGGTCGATCGGGTCGTTCAACCCGGCGATGCTCGTCCACGGTGAGCAGGGGATCACGTTGCACCAGGAGATCCCCGTCGACGGCGAGCTCGAGGCGGTCAGCGAGATCACCGGGATCTACGACAAGGGCAAGGGCGCCGTCGTGGTCACCGAGTCCACGGCCACGCTCGTCGCCACGGGCGAGCCACTCTTTTCCACCCGCATGTCGGCGTTCATCCGCGGCGAAGGCGGATGGGGCGGCGACCGGGGCCCGTCGGGAACGCCGAACGCGGCACCGGAGCGCGCCCCCGACCACACCGTCACGGTGCAGACCCGCACTGATCAGGCGCTGCTCTACCGCCTCTCCGGCGACCGCAACCCGCTCCACAGCGACCCCGCGTTCGCGGCGATGGGCGGCTTCGACCGGCCCATCCTCCACGGCCTGTGCACGTACGGCTTCACCGGCCGAGCGCTGCTCCACGAGCTCTGCGGCAGCGACCCGGCCCGCTTCAAGGGGATGGAGGCTCGCTTCAGCTCTCCGGTGATGCCCGGGGAGGCGCTCACCGTGAACGCGTGGGACGACGGCGACGGCACCGCGATCTTCCAGACCTGCGGTCAGGACGGGCGTGTGGTCATCGACGCCGGTCGCGTCACGTTCGCGGTCTGACCGGCGAGGTTCGCTCGTCGGGGCGCAGGTCGATCAGCCCACCGGCCAGGTCGATCACCGTTGGCGGCTCCGCGAGCAGGTTCGGTTGCTCGTCGAGGGGGAACGGCCGGCCGACGTGGTATCCCTGCACGAAGTGGGTGCCCAAGAGCCGCAGGGTCTCCATCTGCGCCGCCGACTCGACGCCCTCGGCGATCACCGATGCGCCGAGCTCGTTGGCGAAGCCGATGAGCGCACGAGCCAGGGCCTGCCGCTCGGGGTCTGACTCGATGTGGCGCGTCAGGTCGACGTCGAGCTTGATGTAGTCGGGGACCAGGTTGAGGATGTGCCGCAGGCTCGCGTAGCCGCCCCCGGCGTCGTCGATCGCCAGTCGGGCGCCCTGTGTTCGCCAGGGTCGCAGCGCGGCCCGGAGCGCTGGGTAGTCGTGCACCGGCGCATGCTCGGTGAGCTCCAGCACCACCCGATCCGGCTCCACGCCGTCGAGCAGCGCCTCCAGCTCACCCGACAGCGCCGCTTCCGGAGAGAGGTTCACGCTCTGGCGGAGCTCGGGGCGCAGGCGGCCCAGCTCCGAGAGCGCGGCGATCGCCGTGGCGATCTCGAGGGAGGTGCGGAGCCCGAGGTCGCTCGCTTCAGCGAACCACTCGTCGGGCGTGCGCTTGGGCGGGGCAGAGAAGCGGGCCAGCGCCTCGACCGCATGGGTCTCACCATCGCTGAGCTGGACGATCGGCTGGAAGTGGATCGCGAAGCGCCTGTGCTCGATCGTGTCGGCCACCCGGGCCTGGCGCTCCCGGATGTCGTGGGCCACGTCGGCCTCGTCCTGCAAACGCGACGTGAGCTCCCCGACGGCGGCTCGCGTGACCTCGGGGGAGAGGAACAACCCTCCCGCGACGACCTCGCGGATGGCCTGCGTGAGCTGGTTCGGGGTGCACCCCTTGACGACGTAGCCGTCGATGCCGGCGCGCAGGAGCGGGAGCACCTCGCGACCGTCCGATTCGGCCGACAGCACCATCACGTGGGTGTTCGGGGTCGAGGCGGCGATCGTCGAGGCGGCGGTCAGCCCACTTCCCGGCATGTAGAGGTCGAGGATGGCCACGTCGGGACGCAGCGCCTGGGCCAGACGGATGGCGCCAGCGGCGTCGTGGGCGGTGCCCAGCACCTCGAAGCCGTCGAACTCGAGGACCGTCCGGACGTACTCGAGCACGTGCGATTCGTCGTCGGCAAGCGTGACGGTGATCGGCCGATCCGCTCGTGCGCCGTCCTGCATCCCCTGGTCCCTTCCCCGCGACCGGGCCGTCCAAACCACGTAACGTGGTGAGTGAACTGCCTAGGGTGAGCATAGGCCATTTGACCCGGAACGGACAGCGGAAGTTTGCGCCGAGTCAGCCGAAGGCGCCCGCAGCACGCATGAGTTCAGAAGAGGGCGATCTGGGCCCGCTCGATGCCGCGCAGGGCGTCGTAGTCGACCTCGACGCAGGTGATCCCCCGCTCCGCGGCCAGGGCCTTGGCCTGCGGTCGGATCACCTGAGCGACGAACATCCCGCGCACGGGGCGGAGGGCGGGATCGCGCTCGAGGAACTCCAGGTAGCGGGCCAGCTGCTCGACGCCGTCGATGCCACCTTGGCGCTTGATCTCCACGGCCACCGCGCGTCCCTCGGCATCCCGGCACAGCAGGTCGACTGGACCGATCTCGGTTCGGTGCTCCCGCCGCACGAGCACCATCCCTGCCTCGAGGTGCTCGCACGCGTCGGCCAGGAGCGCCTGCAGGTGCGCCTCGACGCCGTCCTTCTGGAGGCCGGGGTCGACACCGAGCTCGTGCACGGTGTCGGAGAAGACCTCCTCGATCCTGATGATCAGCTGTTCGCCGCTCGGGTTGGTGACCGTCCACCCCTGCTCGCCGACCACGAGGCGGTTCGGTGCGTTCATCCAGTTCAACGGCTTGTAGGCACCACCGTCGGCGTGGATGGCCACGCACCCGTCCTGCTTCACCATGATGAGGCGCGTGGCCATCGGCAGATGCGCAGACAGGCGGCCCTGGTAGTCGACCGAGCACCGAGCCACGACGAGCCTCATCGTCGACCGCTCACTTCCGGCGCTTCTGCAGGCGCGTGCGGATGATCTCGCGGCGCTCCTGAAGGTCCCGATAGGTGACGGCCCCTTCCGTGCCGGCCTCGTAGCCGAAGCTGGCACGGACACCGGAGAGGTCCATCTCGTACGAGCTGGGATCGAGCCCGAGGTCGTCGGCCAGGCGCGCTCCGTGGGTGGTGGCGAGGTGCATCGAGACGTTGCCGATCTCGCCGATGATGTCGAGGTCGGGGGCCAGGGTGGCGATGGCCCCGTCGAGGAACACCATGTTCTTGATGAAGAGCATGAGCTCCTTGGGCAGCCGCGCGCCGATGCCCATGAGCGCCTTGATCGTCTTCTGGATCTCGTTGACCAGCTCGTCGGCATCCATCTTCGTGGGGTCGACGACCGGCTTGTCGAGGCCGAGGTCGCGAATCACGGCTTTCAGGTCGGTGTCTGCCGGTAGGGCACCGAGGTCGCGCAGGGCGCCGAGCTGGCCGTAGATGTCGTTCGAGGTGGCCGAGAGCAAGAGGCGCAGGAACGCGAGCCGGCGCGGCTCGGAGAGGCGGCCGACGATGCCGAAGTCGAGCAGGGCGGTTCGACCGTCCGGCAGCACGAAGAGGTTCCCGCCGTGGAGGTCGCCGTGGAAGATGCCGTGGATCATGGCCCCCTCCATGAACCCAACCATCCCGGTGCGGACGACCTTCTCGGTGTCGACGCCGGCGTCCTTCATGCCCACGACATCGTCGAACTTGAAGCCGGACAGCCGCTCCATCACGAGGACGCGCGGTGTGACGAGCAGGGGGTGCGGCCGCGGGATCACGTAGTCGCGCTGGCCCAGGTCGGCGAAGGCCCGGGCCACGTCCAGCATGTTCTCTGCCTCGATGCGGAAGTCGAGCTCTTCGGTGATCGTCTCCGCGAAGAGCGCGACGAGCGCCGGCGGGTTGGCCAGCGCGCTGATCGGGATGCGGCCGACCATGAACGGTGCGATCCACGCCATCACCCGGAGGTCCTTGTGGACGAGCTGGCCGACGGATGGTCGCTGCACCTTGACGACGACCTCCTCGCCGGTGCGGAGCGTGGCCAGGTGCACCTGCGCGATGGACGCGGCGGCAAGGGGTGCAGGGTGGAAGCGAGCGAAGATCTCCTCGAGGGGGCGTCGGAGGTCTTCCTCCACGACCTGGCGCACGACGGCGAACGGCTCCGGGGGCACCTGGTCGCGGCACTTCTTGAACTCGCCGACCAGCTCCTCGGGGAAGATCCCCTCGCCGGAGGAGATGATCTGGCCGAGCTTGATGTAGGTCGGCCCGAGCCGCTCCGCGGCCAGGCGGAGCCGGCGCGAGATGTCGGCGCGCGACTCGGATCCGCCGCGTCGTCGCGCCGCGGCGGCCCACAGGCCGACCGCAGTGCCGAGCAGGGCCGTCGTGCGCACGACGCGCAGGCCCGGCGGCACCTTCCCGGGCTTTGTCAGGTGCGGGAGGTCGATCTCGATCTGGCGGCGGAGCCCGGGGACGGCCGCCCGCCCGGGCATCTCGTCGGGGACGACCAGCCACGGCGGATCGTTGGTGAAGCTGCCGATCTCGAGGTCGGCGGGTGGCTCGAGAGGGGCAGCTTCCATCGTGGGTGGAGTCTCGCGCCTGATCAGTCGAGGGCGGAGCTCACGGCCTCGAGGACAGCCTCCGCGAGGTCGGCGCGGCAGATCAGCAGGTCGGGGAGCCAGGGATCGCGCTGGTTGTAGACCAACGGCGAGCCGTCGAGGCGGCTCACGTGCAGCCCTGCCGCGGCTGCCACCACGGCGGGTGCGCAGTTGTCCCACTCGTACTGGCCACCGGCGTGGGCATACACCTCGGCGTCGCCGAGCACGACCGCCATCGCCTTGGCGCCAGCCGAACCGAGGGGCACCAGCTCGCCACCGAGGGCCTCCCGGATGACCCCTGCCTGATACGGCGGACGGGTGCGCGAGACGACGAGGCGGGGCGGCCCGTCCCAGCGGGGCACGGCCACCGGGGCCGGCTCCGTGCTCAGCGTGAGCTCCCGGGCCGGCAGGGCGACCGCGCCTGCGACCGCGGTGCCGTCGATGGCCAAGGCCACGTGCACGGCCCAGTCGGTGCGCCCTGGCTCGCTGAACTCCCGGGTGCCGTCGAGCGGATCGATGATCCACACCCTCGACGAGCCGAGCCGAGCGAGGTCGTCTCGACCCTCCTCGGAGAGCACCGCATCCTCGGGCCGCTCCGTTGCGAGGAGCTCGACGAGCAGGTCGTGCGCCCGCCGATCACCCTCGTCACCCACCCGTCGCGCGCCCTCGTCGGCGGCCTCCATGGCCTCGCGCACGCCCACGAGCAGGCGGCCGGCCTCCGTGGCCGCGAACGCAGCGAGCACATGATCGGATGGGGTCGCGACAGCGGAGGGCACCGGGACTGCTTATCAGGCCCAAGATTGCGAACGGGATTGGCCGAGATTTACCCTGAGCGCTCCATGTCCGTCCCGTACGAGCTGTCACACCTCCGGGTCCTCGAGGCAGAGGCCGTCCACATCATCCGGGAGGTCGCAGCCGAGTTCGAGCGGCCGGCCCTGCTGTTCTCCGGCGGCAAGGACTCGATGGTGATGCTGCATCTTGCCGTGAAGGCGTTCGCGCCAGCTCGGGTGCCGTTCCCGGTGATGCACGTCGACACCGGCCACAACTTCGAGGAGATCATCGAGTTCCGTGACGACATCGTCGAGAAGCTCGGGGCTCGGCTGCTCGTGGCCAGCGTGCAGGACGACATCGATGCCGGGCGACTCGTCGAGGACACCGGCCCCCGCGCCAGCCGTAACCGCCTCCAGACCACCACGCTGCTGCGCGGCATCGAGGAGCATCGCTTCGACGCCGTGTTCGGCGGCGCCCGACGCGACGAGGAGAAAGCGCGGGCCAAGGAGCGGGTGTTCTCCTTTCGGGACGAGTTCGGCCAGTGGGACCCGAAGAACCAGCGTCCCGAGCTGTGGAGCCTCTACAACGGTCGGCACAAGCAGGGTGAGCACATCCGGGTGTTCCCGCTGAGCAACTGGACCGAGCTCGACATCTGGCAGTACATCTCCGAGGAGGACGTCGACCTCCCGTCGATCTACTTCGCCCACGAGCGCGCCGTGTTCCACCGAGACGGCATGTGGATGGCTGATTCGCCGCTGATCCCTCGTCTCGCTGGTGAGGAGGTCGAGAAGCGCATGGTGCGGTTCCGCACCGTCGGCGACGTCACCTGCACCGGCTCGGTCGAGTCGGCTGCCGACACGCTCGACCTCGTGATCGCCGAGGTGGCGGCCACCCGCCTCACCGAGCGAGGCGCCACACGTGCCGACGATCGCATCAGCGAGGCCGGCATGGAAGACCGCAAGCGCGAAGGATACTTCTGATGGTCGCTGTCGAACCGGAGGTTCGCCAGCGAGCTGTCGGTGCTCGCCGTCGGCTCGCGCGGCGTGCTTGCTGCTCAGGACACGGCGGAGCCGGTCCTTCGCGGGTGGGGGGCTCCGGCGGAGCCTCCGCCCCCCACACCCCCCGCCGACTGACTGAGGGCGACTTCTGATGGAGATGCTTCGGCTTGCTACGGCGGGCTCGGTCGACGACGGCAAGTCCACCCTCATCGGGCGCCTGCTCTACGACTCCAA
>JBQTKH010000016.1:0-51741 GCA_052386335.1 Microthrixaceae bacterium | reverse complement strand
CGATGGGGAACGGCGGCGGCTCTGCGGCGGAGAGGATCTCGACCGTGCAGTCCCCCACTTCGACCTCACCGGTGGCCAGCCCTTCGTTCATGGTGCCTTCGGGGCGGGGCCGAACCGTGCCCGTGATGCGCACCACGTACTCGCTGCGGAGATCGGCGGCGCCGTCGACCACGCACTGGACCACACCGGTGTGGTCGCGCAGATCGATGAACGCGAGGTGCTCGCCGTGCTCGCGCCGTCGGCCCACCCACCCACACAGGGAGACGACCTGGCCCGCGTGCTCGGGACGCAGCTCGCCACACATGTGGGTTCGCATTCGCTCCGGTTGGGCGGTCATCGGGTCACGCTTCCCTCGCTCACGGCCTGCTTCTCCATGTCGTTCGGCAACATCGTCAGCGGCTCAGTCGGGCCAGGATTGCAGGCACGAGGTCGCTGACGGGGATGAGTTCTTGCTCGCTTGCGTCGAGATCGCGGATCGTCACCGCGCCCGCGGCACGTTCGTCGTCGCCGACGATCACGGCCAGCCGGGCACCGCTCTTGGCCGCCGACTTCATCTGTGACTTCATCGAGCGGCCGTCATAGGCGCGGTCCGTCGAAACCCCCGCCGCACGCAGCTCTTGGCTGAGGCTGAGGGCGACCTCGCCGCCAGTGGTGTCGATCACGAAGACAGCGGCGCGCTGGACCGCGCCCCCGAACACCTCCTCGGCGTCGCAGGTCAGCAACACGCGCTCGATGCCGCAGCCGAAGCCGATGCCCGGCGTGGCGGGGCCACCGAGCTGCTCGATGAGGCCGTCGTAGCGTCCCCCACCCAGCAGGGTCGACTGCGCGTTGCCCAAGGAGTCGCTCTGGAACTCGAAGAGCGTGTGCGTGTAGTAGTCGAGGCCGCGCACGAGCGTGGTGTCGATCTCGAAGGGGATGCCGAGGGCACGCAACCCGGCCTGCACCCGCTCGCCGTGGGCGATCGACGCAGCATCGAGGGCATCGACCATCCGGGGGGCCTCGACGAGAACGGCCCGCGTGACGTCGCGCTTCGAGTCGAGCACCCGCAGGGGGTGTCGCTCGATCTTGTCGGCATCGTCAGGCGCCAGGTCTTCGGCGCGGGGCCGGAGCCATGCCTGCAGCACATCGGCGTAGGCCGCACGATCCGCCGGCGTGCCCATGAAGTTGAGGACGAGCCGCCAGCGACGCAGGCCGAGCGCGGTGAGGAAGGCGTGGCCGAGGGCGATCACCTCGACGTCGACGTCGGGGTCGGGGCTGCCGATGCACTCGACGCCGACCTGGTGGTGCTGACGCAACCGGCCTGCCTGCGGGCGTTCGTAGCGGAAGGCGGGCGTGGCGTACCAGACCTTCCAAGGGGTGTCGGGGTGGTGCTCCACGAACGCCCTGGCCACCGACGCGGTTCCCTCGGGACGCAGCGCGACGTGACGGTCGCCCTTGTCGTGGAAGTCGTACATCTCCTTGGCCACGACGTCGGTGCCCTCACCGATGCGCTGGAACACACCGATGTCCTCGAACATCGGGGACTGGATGAGGCCGTACCCGTACCGCCCGGCCAGCGCCGCGAACGTGCCGAGCAGGGCCTCCCACCGAGCGGACTCCGGCGGCAGGACGTCCTGGGTGCCCTTCGGCGCACGGAAGTCGGGTCGTTCGGCCATGGCGCGCCGAGGGTACCGGAGCTTCCGCGACCCGCTGAAGTCTGATCGGGGCGACGCCGCGGCGCCGGGGGGATCAGCTCACCGAGAGGAGGTCCACCACGAACACGAGGGTCTCGTCGGGCCCGATCACCCCGCCCGCTCCTTGGCGGCCGTACGCCTTGCCCGGGGGGATCACGAGACGTCGACGACCGCCGACCTTCATGCCGGTCACACCCTCATCCCATCCGGTGATGACCTGGCCAGCACCCAGACCGAACCGGAACGAGTCACCGCGATCCCAGCTGGCGTCGAACTGCTTGCGCGTTCGCCACGACACCCCGACGTAGTGGACCTCGACTTGCGATCCACTTGTGGCTTCGGCGCCGTCCCCCACGGTGAGATCCTCGATCTCGAGCTCAGCGGGGGGCGTCTCCCCCGCGGGGACGTACACGTGGGGCTTGTCGTCAGGCATGTGCCGAACCTATCCGACGGATCTACGTAGGCTCCCGCCATGCCGCTCACACCGCCGGCTGCCCCGCGCAGACCCCACCCCCTCCACGCCCACGGCGATGAGCGGATCGACGACTGGTACTGGCTGCGCAGCGACGACCGCAGCGACCCCGACGTGCTCGGCCTCCTGAAGGACGAGAACGACTTCGTGGCCGCCGCCCTGGCGCACACCGAGGCGTTGCAGGCCGACCTCTTCTCGGAGATGAAGGCGCGCATCAAGGAGACGGACCTCTCCGTGCCCTTCCGCAAGCGCGGCCGCTGGTTCTACACCCGCACCGAGGAGGGCAAGCAGTACCCGATCCTGTGCCGCACGTCCATCGAACCGCCGAGCGAGCTCCTCGAAGGCGATCTCATGCCCGGTGAGGAGGTGCTCCTCGACATGAACGTGCTGGCGGGCGACAGCGACTACTTCGGCATGGGGGCCTACGACCTCTCCCCCAACCAGAACCTGCTCCTCTACTCCACGGACCACGACGGTTCGGAGCGGTACACGATGCGGGTCCGTGACCTCCGCACGGGGGCCGACCTCGACGAGGTGATCGAGGACACCACCTACGGCACCGCGTGGGCCGGCGACGAGATCTTCTTCTACGTGCGCCAGGACGCCGCGATGCGACCTCATCAGGTGTGGCGTCACACGGTCGGCACCAACCCCTCCGACGACGTCCTCGTGTACGAGGACCTCGACGAGCACTTCTTCGTGTCGGTGGGCCTCAGCCTCACCGAGCAGTGGGTGCACCTCACCTCGGGCTCGAAGGTCACGAGCGAGGAGCACCTGATCCCAGCAGCGGACCCCACCGCCACGCCGCGTCTCGTCCACCCACGGGAGCAGGACGTCGAGTACGAGGTCACGCACGCGCCCAGCCCCGTCGAGGGAGACCGCTTCCTCATCCTCACGAATGCGGACGGCGCGGTGAACTTCAAGCTCATGCGCGCGCCGGTCGACACCCCTGGCCGCGAGCACTGGACGGAGGTCGTTGCCCATCGTCCCGAGGTGAAGCTGGAAGGCGTGACCGCGTTCGTGGACCATCTCGTGCGCTACGAGCGGCGCGAAGGGGTGAGGCGCCTGATCTCCACCTCCTACGCCGACGGAGTGGAGCGTGAGCTGGTCATGCCCGAGCCCGTGTACGACACCGGCCCCGCCACGAACGCCGAGTTCGACACCAGGACGCTGCGCTTCTCCTACACCTCGCTCGTCACGCCAGGCACGGTCTTCGAGGAGGACCTCGTCTCCGGTGTTCGTCGCATGTTGAAGCAGACCGAGGTGCTCGGCGGTCACGACCCGTCTGCCTACGAGACCGGGCGGCTCTGGGCCACAGCCCCGGACGGAACGCTGGTACCGATCTCCTACGTTCATCGGGCTGGGATCGCGCACGACGGCTCGGCGCCGTGCCTCCTCTACGGGTACGGCTCCTACGAGGACTGCGTGGAGCCGAGCTTCTCGATCCTGCGGCTGTCGCTGCTCGACCGCGGGTTCGTGTTCGCCATCGCCCACGTGCGCGGTGGCGGCGAGCTCGGGCGACCTTGGTATGAGGACGGCAAGGCACTGCACAAGATGAACACCTTCACCGACTTCGTCGCCTGCGCCGAGCACCTCGTGGGCGAGGGGCTGACGGCGCCTGACCGGCTCGTGGCGCGCGGTGGCTCCGCGGGCGGCTTGCTGGTGGGCGTGATCGCGAACCAGCGCCCCGACCTGTTCGCGGCGATCGTCGCGGAGGTGCCCTTCGTCGACGCGCTCACGACGACCATGGACGACTCCCTCCCGCTCACCGTGACGGAGTGGGAGGAGTGGGGCAACCCGGTGGCCGATCCCGCCGTCTACGCGTACATGAAGGCGTACAGCCCCTACGACAACGTCGACGCGAAGAGCTATCCGACCATCCTCGCCACTGGGGGCCTGAACGACCCACGCGTGTCCTACTGGGAGCCCGCCAAGTGGGTGCAGAAGCTTCGAACGATGAGCACGAGCGACAAGCCGATCTACCTCAAGACAGAGATGGGCGCCGGTCACCAGGGACCGTCGGGCCGCTACGACGTGTGGAAGGACGAGGCGTTCGTCTTCGCGTTCATCCTCGACGCGCTCGGGTTGAGCGGCGGGCCGTCGCGTCAGCCGAACGACGTGAGGAACAGGGAGTCGTAGGCAAGGCCCCACGGTGGCCGCAGGAAGCCGAGCGCACGGACGTCCTCGAACCAGTGCGCGAACGGTGAGCGTTGGCTGAAGGTGCCACCACCAAGAACTCGAGTGAGGCGCAAGAGCACCTCCTCGGCGAGCTCAGCGATCATCTCCTTCGCGCGCAGCGCGTCGTGGAGCGCTGTGGACGAGCTCGCCTCGATCGAACGCAGTGCGCCCTCGTAGGCCTGCACGGCCAGCCAGTGCTGCGCCTCCGCCCGCGACCACTCCACCTGCTCGAAGGGTCGGAGCTCGGCGACCTTTCCACTGAGCTGCTCACGCGCCAGCTCGACGGCTTCGTCGAGCACCCCGAGGATCACGGCGGTGAACAGCGTCGCGATGAAGGGCGCCGCGGGAAGGCTGACGTCCTCGATCGGCCCATCCCACGCCAGCCGCACGCCGGGGGTCCCGTCGAGACGCATCGCGTGGCTCTGCGTCGCGGCCATGCCCATGCCGTCCCACGCCGCGAGCAGGTGCATCCCAGCCGTGCCGTCCCACGGTCGATCGCGCGTGTCGAGGACGAAGACCGCGGGCGCCGACTCGCCCGCCGCGATCGCGGTGGTGATCATGCGATCACAGATCCCCGATCCACTCCCGAAGTGCTTGTCGCCGGAGACGCCGTACAGGTGGCCAGGGAGGAACCGGTCGCCCTCGAGGGGCTCGGCGATCGCCTTGGTGCGGGCGATGTCGCCGCCGCTCCCGGGCTCTGAGGTGATCGTGCCCCACTGTTCGCCAGCGATCGCGCTGGCGAACACCGCTTCCCGCTGCGTCTGCCAGGCCGGCGTGGGATCCTCTGGCCCGAGCAGCCAGTAGCCGATCACGGCGGGGTGCATCGCCGACACGAGCGCCACCGACGCATCACCGCCCGCGAGATGGCGGTACACCTCGCAGAGCGGGCGGACCGACCCGACACCGCCCCAATGCCCGCCCGCGCTCGTTGGGACCGCGAGTCGGAGCAGGCCCGCGTCTCGCAAGGCGTCGAAGTCCGTCCGCTCGAGCTGACGGCGGGCCATCCGAGCTCGGCGATCCCCGCGCCTCGCGTCGGCGATGCGGCCGACGTCGATCCCGACAGCGCTCGGCTCAGGTGACATGAGCGCACCCTACGACCATCCCAGTCAGCCGGGAACCGGAGCGCCGCACCGGACGTCAGAACGTCATCGATCACGATCCCACGCCGAGCATCACGCGCGTTCGACCGCCCGGCGCTCGCGCGCGAGCAGACGCCAGACCCGACGCCGCCGATCGGGCACGTCACCTCCGGTTCGAGGAGCTCATGGACCTCGTCTACGAGCCGCTGCAACGCTTTGCCCGGCGCCGGTGCAGCGCATCCGAAGCAGACGACCTGGTAGCGGAGGCGCTCCTCGTGCTGTGGCGGCGACTCGACGACGTCCCTGTGGACGCACCGCTCCCCTGGTCGTACCGGGTGGCCGGGAACTGCCTCGCCAACGCCCGCCGCGCCGACCGGCGGCGGCTTCGCCTGGTCACCCGCCTCACGACCGCCGAGTCGGCCACTCCGCCAGGCCCCGAGCCCCCTGACCCGGCCCTCCACGCAGCCCTTCGCTCCCTCACCTCCGCTGACCAAGAGCTACTACGGCTCTGGGCGTGGGAGCAGCTCGGCCCGAGCGAGATCTCGATCGTGCTGGACATCTCCTCCAATGCCGCCGCCATCCGCCTGCACCGAGCCAAGCAACGGCTCTCCGAGGCCCTCCAGGTCGGAAAGGATCGGCCCCCGCCCGGACATGAGGGCATCGAGGACCTGGAGCAGATGCCGTGACGGACGAACTCGCACCACGACTGCGGGCCGCCGACCCGGCTCCGCCCTCGGTCCCCGTTCACTCGCCTCGCAGTCAGCGGGGTCGGACCCTGATGGAGGACGTCATGTCGAATCCCCACATCGAAGCGCCCGTGAGGCGACCCAGCATCCACCTGATCGGGGCGGCAGCTGCCGCGGTGTTCGTCGTCGCCCTCGGGGTCTTCGCGGTCATGCGGGACGACGGGACCGAATCGAGCACGATGCACCTCGCCCTGGCGGGGAGCGAGCCGGGCGCCACGAGCATGACGTCGTGCATCGCGTTCTCTGCCGACCTGCTGGCGGACATGGACACCGCCTTCGACGGCACGGTGACCTCGACCTCGGGCGGAGCAGTCACGTTGGCGGTGTCACGCTGGTACAAGGGTGGCGACGCCGACGCCGTGGAGCTCGCGGTGCCCGGCGGTGGAGCCGGCTCGACCGTCTCGCTCGACGGCGTCGAGTTCATCGATGGCGAGCGCTACCTCGTCTCGGCAACGGATGGTTCCGTGAACCTCTGCGGCTTCAGCGGGCCGTGGACCGCCGAGCTCGAAGCGGGGTTCGTGCAGGCCTTCTCTGGCTGACGCGGTCGCCGTCTGCGCCAGCGCTCAGTGGGTGAGCCCGACGCCGTCCTGGCAGTGCGGGCCACCCCAGTGCTCCACGCCCGCGTCCGCACCTACAGCGCTCGGGATCAGCCGGCGTCTGCGGACGCCGGAGGGGCCCCAGAGCTGTCAACGTCCACATTGGGAACGTTCACGTCGACATCGACCTCAGGGACCTCGAGGTCGCCCTCGGTGTCGACATCAGCTGATCCGCCGAAGGCAAAGAACGCGACGACGGCAAGGGCGACGACGGCGAGCAGGACCATGAGGGTGCGGCCCGCTCCCCCACGTCTGCGATCTTCGATGACGCGATCGTCGGTTACGAGCTGCTCATCCCTGGCCATCTTGGTCTCCTGGGGTCGAAGGTGGCGACACGTTCATTCCCCAGATCTCCCTGCGGGAACCCCAATGGCTGAAATCATGGAGCGGGGGCTCCTCCCCGTCGATGCCTACGTGCCGACGGTGCGATCGATGACACCCGACCAGATGACCGCACTGGCGATCGCCAGAGCCCCGACCGCCGCCGACGCGAGCACGAGGTGCCGTAACCATGCGGCCCGGGGTGCGCCGACGACGACGACTGCCGCGATGACACCAACGAGGGCAACACCAAGCAGCCCGACCGCGCTCCATGCTCGCTCGGTCAGCGCCGCCGCGCAGGCGCTCGTCAGCGCATTGGGCTCCCACACCGTCCCGCAATCGCGCCGAGCTCCGAGCTCGCCCGCCGAGACGATCGCGTTCGCGTAGACGCCAGACACGACGATCGCCAGCACCACGGAGCCCAGGGCCACGACGAGTCCCACCCGGATCGTCCCGCCTCGCTCGTCGACCGTCGAGGGCATGCGTGGATCTTAGGTTGGGCCCTCGCCCTCGCCCGCTCGACCTCGCGATGGCGGTCGCGGACTACCCGCCTTGGCCGGGAACGGAAGATCGGTGCGCCCGAGCCGGACCGGATCAACCCCGCAGGCGATCGGGGGGTCGGTAAGACCTTCATCGGTGACGGCGACGATTGCGGCCCTCGGTCGACCGAAGGACCGTCCATCCAGCCAACGGCCGTCTTGGGGTTCAGAGCCACTGGCCGATCAGCTGACGAGTAGGCCGACCGCGATCCCGACGAGCACCGCTGCACCGAGGAACCGTCGAAACAGGCTGTCCCCCCGTGCGATCTCATCCACCGCCCACCACGTCAGGGCGACCTTGGAGATCACGGTGAGAGCGGTCCCCCCGGTGCCAGCTGGATGGGCGACCCACCGCAGCGCTGTGGCGCCCAGGTAGATCCACAGTGCAGCGTTGGGTGCCTGGGCGAGGGTGAGCTCATCGGTTTGGGGATTCCGGAAGAACCGTCCGCCCACAGTGCGAGATCGATGCCGCTTTGCGCGATCCACCTGTCCGCCGCTGTCCATGCCCCGGGTCTACTCGGTCGTGGAGGGAGCCTGGCCCCGGCACCTTTCGCGAACCGCTCCGGGAGCACCCGGCCTCGCCCTTAGATCCCGGTAACGGCGATGCCCCCGGCATCACGTATGTCCTTGATGGTGGATCCTTCGAGCTCTGCGATCGTGCGATACGACAGCTCGTCCAGATCGATGTCGAGCGCTGCCGCATCGCGAGCATCCAATCGCTCGAGCAGCGGCTTCGAGGCCAGCACCGTCCCCTCGATGGCGGCGTGCTCGATGCGCGCGGCTTCGTTCATCTCGTCGCCAAGAGCCGTCACCTCCAGTCGGCCACGGGTGGCGACCTGACCGACCGTGAGGGTGGCGCCCCAGTGGATGCCCACGTTGATCCGCACCGGGATGTCGTCGGGACCGAGCTTGGCCGCGGCGTCTCGGATGGACCGGCCCGCTCGTACAGCGGCCGCAGCAGCTGCAGACTCGGAGTCGGTGTGCTCGACCAGGAACAGAGCGGACGCGCCGTCGCCTGCGTGCTTGCCGACGATGCCTCGCTCAGCGATCACCTGCGAGTCGATTACGTCGACCAGTTTGCGTACGAGCTCGAAGTAGGCGCGTGACGACACCCGACGGGAGAGCTCCCCCGACGCCTCGAGATCTGCGAACAGGATCGCCGCTGGGCGCCGGGCGGGATCAGCCACTGCAAGCATGCGCTCGAACGTCGGACGATCGCCGCGAGCCAAGTGGACAACCATCCCCTCGGGGATATCGGGGCGCGCTAACCGCAGGACCCCGATGAACCCACCACTGGCGTCATGGATCATCATGTCGAAGAACGTGACGCGGCCGAGCCACCCCACTCCCCGCAGCATCACCACGTCTTGGAAGCGCAACGTGGTGCTCCAAGCGCGAGGGGGTTTGGGATGCGGCTGCACGCGCGCAGCCGCCTCGGCAAGCACGTTGAAAACCTCGTCGAACATCTCATCGCCCGGCGCCAAGGTCGTGCGCATGATCGGTGCGTTCAGTCGCCACCAGAGAACTCCCGACTCATCGTCCACACCAAAGTACGCAGCGTCCTCGACATTGCGCCGGAGCAGCGACTTTCCGTAGAGCGACTCACCCTGCTCGATCGATAGGCCCGCGATCGAGCACAGCTCGGTTGACTCGTAGACGGTGCGCCAGTCAGCGTCGAGGAGCTCGCCGCTCAAACCCGCGCCTTCGAGGGCCTCGGCGATGGCGCGCAGCTCCGGATGCTCGGGGAGCGCCGGGCGCCGGCGAGTCGTCAACTGTCCCTCGTTGGCGTCCACCTCGTCTCGCACCATCCAACCTTGCCACGTCAAGCGCGCCGATTCGCTGAAGTGGTGGTTCCTCGGGCGATCCATTCCAGATGGAACGCGTTCGGTTGTGGTCGGACGCCCAGCGCGTCGCGCGGCGCGTGAACCTCGCGTGCGCACTGAAGGCGAGTGCCGCTCCGGATTGCTACGAGGCTCGACCACGCCCAACCCGCGAGTGGTCGCCTGGGAGTGCCTAGTCCGAGAATTGGCTCAACAACGCGACCGCGCCCGAGTGCCCGCTGCGGGCGCTGCCTGCCAGCGATGCAGCGCGCACAGAGCCACACCTAGCGGCAGATCCGGGCGGGTCATCGACCTAGCGGCCACCCCAACCGCTCATGACCACCAGCATCACCGCGATGATGGTGACGCCACCGACGAGTAGGACAGCGATGAGGAGTACGGAGTACGACCCAGGTGCTCATCGATCACATGCCGCGCAACGATCCGCGCTGTCGAGCGGTGTAGAGCAGAACGGGCATCGTCGCTCGGCCTGAAGGTCAGAGGTCACCCTGCCAGACTGCCACTTGATGGCCGTATCGAGCGGCAGATCGGTACTCCCGGCTCAGATCAAGGTGGACGGCTTCGACCACAACCAAACGCTGTCGGACTCCTCGTGGCTCGCGCCTGATCAGCTGTCCAGCGGACAGACGAGGTGGATGTCCTCGGGCTCGTTGGCGAAGACCTCCGGGTGCGCGGGGTCGGCCAGCTAGCACCCGCGTCCAAGGTAGACGCCGACGGCGCTCCCGGCCGGAGTGGCTGACACGTAGAGGGACCGAGCGCCGGCCTCGCGCTCGATCGCGACGCCCGCGTCCCACCGCCCAAGCCATCCGGATCCCACGCCGGGATCTCCGCCATGACGACCGGTACCTCGACCAGGCGACCGTCCTCGGTGCGGTATTGGACCTCGACGTGCTCCGACCGGTCGATGGACGCGACCAAGACGACGTCACTCGGGTCCAGGCGACGGACGTTCAAGACCGAAGAGGCCACAGGCGTGACGACATGCCCGCTTCCTACCAGCCCGCATCAGCGTCAGCGCGCTGCCTATCGGCAGGTCGGTCGAGCGGCGACCCGTCCCACTACGTTGAGCAGATGCGTACTGCCCCGGCCATCATCATCTTGGTCGTGGCGGCGGTTCTGTTGGTGGCCGCGATTCAAGCGCCGGTCTTGCTCTTTTTCCATGTACTTCGAGGGCCACTCATCTACCGTTCAGCTCGCCATCTGTGGACCCGCTATCGGGGGCCTCGGCTTTGGACTCCGGGGCCCGCCGACCGAACACCTCGGCGGCCGCCTGGTGCGGCGAGCGGCTCAGAACCTGCCGCGACGCTGCGCGATGTACAGCGTCACCGGGGCGGCTGATACCGCGAACACCACCGTGGGGCGGCTCAGAATGACCGCCATCATCACGCCGACGAGGACCGAGATGATCGCGATCCACTTGACCGCCGCCGAGAGCCGTTCTGCCTTCTTCTCATCGCTTGCGGTCATCGCCATCCCGATGTTGCGGCCGTTCGACCCCTCGCCAGTCACGGCGCGGCGCAGGCACCAGATCGCGGCAGCGAGGGCCAGTCCAGCGGCGATGACGAAGCACACCGCAGCGAAGACCACTCGGGGTTCGCCGACCCAAGAGCTGTAAGCCACGAGGGAACAACTGACTGCCAGCGCGATGAAGGTGAGCCCGATCAATCCGATCATGAGCCGCACGGGAATCGGCATTGCGACGCTCCTAGCGGAGTTGTTCATCGCTACGCCGTCGCCTGGGTCATGGCTTCTCGCTGGATTCGCGCACCCGCCCAGCGTGCCCGCTCTGGAGCGCAGACGCGTGGAGGCTCCACCCCAGATATCGAGTCGATGAGCGTTGTACTCAACCGACGCGAGTCCCCGCAGCCGTCGAAACGCCGGACGCCAGCGCGTCTGGGCTACCCGCCTTGGCCCGGGACGACTCGGTATGCCTCGTAAACGCTGTCGATGCCGCGGAGGGTGGCGAGCAGGGAGTCGAGGTGGCCGGGGTCGGCGAGCTCGAACTCGAAGCGCATCTTCGAGACGCGGTCCGAGCCGGTGTGGGTGGTGGCGCTGAGGATGTTGACGTGGTGATCGCTCATCGACGACGCCACATCGCGAAGAAGCCGGCCGCGGTCGAGCGCCTTCACCTCGATGGTGGCCACGAACGTGCCGTCATGGGACTCGTCCCAATCGACGTCGATGAGCCGATCCCCCTGGCCTGAGGCGAGGGACACGGCGTTGGCACAGTCGGCCCGGTGCACCGACACGCCGCGCCCTCGGGTGACGAAGCCGAGGATCTCGTCGCCGGGCACCGGCGTGCAGCAGCGCGATAGGCGCACCATCACGTCGTCGAGGCCTTCGACCACCACGCCAGCGGGCGGGCGGTTGCGCGAGCCGGGCCGCCGCGGCTGCCGCGCCGTGGTGGCCAGCACCTCGTCGTCCGCGTTCGCAGGATCGACCTCGCGCATCGTGCGAGCGATGCGGGCGGCGATCCCCTTGCCTGAGACGTGGTTGGCCCCGACGGCCGCGTAGAGCGCGTCGAGGTCGACGTAGTTCAGCTCCTTGGCCACCTCGTGGAGGATGTTCCCCTGCGCGATCTTCTGCACGGGGAGGCCTTCACGACGGAGCGCCTTCACCAGCTCGTCGCGCCCGTTGTCGACCGCATCCTCGCGACGCTCTCGTGAGAACCACTGGCGGATCTTCGACGCCGCCCTCGGCGTGGCGACGATGTGCAGCCAGTCTCGCGAGGGGCCGGCACCCTCCACCTTCGAGGTGAAGATCTCCACGGAGTCGCCAGACGCCAGCTTCGAGTCGAGCGACACCAACCGGCCGTTGACTCGAGCGCCGATGCAGGCGTGCCCCACCTCCGTGTGGATCGAGTACGCGAAGTCGATGGGTGTCGCACCCACGGCCAGCGTGACCACCTGGCCCTTGGGCGTGAAGACGAAGACCTCGTCCTGCTCGAGGTCGATCTTCAGGTTGTTCATGAACTCGTTCGGATCTGACGTCTCCGACTGCCAGTCGATGATCCGGTTCAGCCACGTGACATCGGCAGCGTCCACGCCCGACTGATCCTTGTACTGCCAGTGGGCCGCCACGCCCTGTTCGGCGCGGGTGTGCATCTCCCATGTGCGGATCTGCACCTCGAGCGGCTTGCCCTGCGGGCCCACCACGGTGGTGTGGAGCGACTGGTAGAGGTTGAACTTGGGCATCGCCACGTAGTCCTTGAAGCGACCCTGCACCGGCTTCCAGGTGGCATGGATCGACCCCAGCGCGGCGTAGCAGTCCTTCACCGAGTCGACGATCACCCGGATCCCGACGAGATCGAAGATGTCGTCGAACTCATGGCCCTTGGAGACCATCTTCTCGTAGATCGAGTAGAGGTGCTTCGGTCGCCCACGCACCTCGGCGTTGATGCGCAGCTCGGCGAGACGCTCCCGCACCTGTTCGAGGACCTGCGTGAGGTAGAGGTCGCGCTCGGGGCTGCGCGTCGACACCATGTGGTCGATCTCGGCGTAGCGCTTCGGGTGCATCGCCGCGAACGAGAGGTCCTCGAGCTCCTGTCGCATCTCCTGCATGCCGAGCCGGTGCGCGAGCGGCGCGTAGATGTCGAGGGTCTCGCGTGCCGTCCGCTCCTGCTTCCAGGCGGGCATCGCCGCGATCGTGCGCATGTTGTGGAGCCGATCCGACAGCTTGATGATCAGAACCCGCAGGTCCTTGGCCATCGCCACGAGCATCTTGCGCATCGAGGCCGCCTGCTGGGCCTCCTTCGTGTCGAACTTGATGCGATCGAGCTTGGTGACGCCGTCGACGATGGCGGTGACATCGGCGCCGAAGTCGTCCTCCAAGTCCTGCACCGTGACACCCGTGTCCTCGACCGCGTCGTGGAGCAGGGCGGCCGCGATGGTGACGTCGTCGAGCCCCAGGTCAGCGACGATCCGCGCCACGGCGAGGGGGTGCTGGATGTAGGGCTCACCCGACCGTCGAGACTGCCCTCGGTGCGCTTCGGACGACGCGAGGTAGGCCCGGGTGATCAGTGAGGTGGTGGCCCTCGGATGTCGGGCCCGGTACGCGGCCAGCAACGGGGCGACCTCGTCCGCCGGGGGGCGCTCGTTGCGCCGCCAGGGCAGGACCCGATCGACGGTGGGCATGGAGCCAGGCTACCGACCGGGTGGCCTCGCCCGTGCCGTCGTCAGCGGCGCTTGCCCTTCTTGCGCGGACGGGGCGGGATCTGCCGTCCCGACAGCGACGGCGGCGCGCCAGGCGTGACGCGACGGACGGGGCCGGGTTCCGCGATGTCCCCCAGCGCTGAGCCGGCGGGCACGGTGCTCGGGACGCCTCCCTGACGAAGGTCCATCTTGCGCTTGAGGTCGCGGTAGCGCGGCTCGCGCTCCTTGAGCACCGCGAGCAGCGGCGAGGCGATGAAGATCGACGAGTAGGCGCCCGCGAAGAGGCCGATCAGCAGGGCGAGGGCGAACTCCTCGAGGGTGGTGGCGCCGAGGACCCACGAGCCGAGCACCAGCAGGGAGGCCACGGGGAGCAGCGCGGTGATCGACGTGTTGAGCGAGCGCATCAGCACCTGGTTCAGCGATCGGTTGACCATCGCGCCGTACGTGAGGTTGTGCGTGGTGCCGACGAGCTTGGTGTTCTCGTCCACCTTGTCGAACACGACGATGCCGTCGTAGATCGAGAAGCCCAGGATCGTCAGGAGCGCGATCACCGTCGCGGGGGTCACCTGGAACCCCGCCAGCGAGTAGACGCCGATCGTGATCAGCACGTCGTGGATCAGCGCCACCAGCGTGGGCACCGCCATCTTGAACTCGAACCGCAACGAGATGTAGATCGTGATCGCGATCAAGAAGAAGATCAGCGCGCGGAGCGCCTTCCGGCTGATCTCCTCCCCCCACGACGGTCCCACGGAGTTCAGGCTCACGTCGTTGACGTCCGACCCGGTGAGATCAGCCAGCTGCTGGCTGATCTCCTCGGCGGCGCGCGTGGTCGCCAGCGGCTCGGCCTCGATGCGCAGCCTCCGCTCCCCCTTCGCGGTGAGGGACTGCACGGTGAGCCCCTCCAGTCCGGCACCCTCCATGGCGTCCTGCGCATCGGCGATGCTCACCTCACCGGCCGGCACCTCCCAGACGACGCCGCCCTCGAAGTCGATGCCCAGGTTCAAGCCTCGCGAGTAGAGCGAGACCAGACCGAGGAGGATGATGACAGCGCTCACGATCGACCAGCGCTTCACCTTCGAGACGATCTGGAAGTCGGTGTCGCCGTGGTACAGGCGAGTGAAGATCGATCCTTCAGGGCTGATGGGCGAGGTCATCCCGCACCTCCCGCGGGCGAGAGCGACGAAGGTCGTGGCGCATCAAGCCCTCGAGCCACACCGAACCATCGCGCGTTCGTGAAGAACCGGCTGCGAGACAGAGCCCCCACCATCGGACGGGTGAAGAACCAGGCCACCACCACGTCGAGCACCGTCGACAGGCCGAGGAAGAAGGCGAAGCCGCGCACCGGGCCCACGGTCAGCCAGAACAGCAGGGCGGCGCCGATGAAGCTCGAGATGTCGGCGGCGAGGATGGTGCGGAACGCCCGGGCAAAGGAACGCTCCGTCGAGCTGCGCAAGGTGCGACCCGCGCGCAGGTCGTCCTTCAGGCGCTCGAAGTACACGACATAGCTGTCGACGGTGACACCGACCGACACCACGATGCCGGTCACGCCCGAGAGGCTGAGCGCCACGCCGAGCTTCGAGATGAAGGCGTAGAGGAGGGCGCTCCACACGCCGAGTCCCATCACGACCACGAGCCCGAGGGCCCGGTAGTACAGGATCATGTAGAGGCACACGAGCACGAGGCCGAGCAGGCCAGCGGCCAGGCCTGCCCGGAGGGAGTCGGAGCCGAGGGTGGGCGAGACCGTCTGGACGGTCTGGGGCTCGAGGGTCACGGGCAGGGCGCCGTAGCGGAGCACGAGCGCGAGGTCCTTTGCCTCCGACTCGCTGAAGCTGCCGCTGATCTGGATCTGGTCGCGCTGGAACGATGCCTGCTGGATGGTGGGGGCCGACACCACTCGTGAGTCGAGGACGATGGCCAGCTGCTTGGACGGGCAGGTCTGGCTCCCCGCGAAGCACTCCGCCGCGATCGCGTTGAACGCGTCGATGCTGGCGCCACCCCTGATCTCCAGCCGCACCGACCACTCGCCGGTCTGGGAGAGCTCGGCGGCGGCGGTCGACACGATCTTGCCGGTGGCTGCGCTGGGTCCGAGCTGGTAGGTGGCGGTGATCTTCTGGTTCTCGTCGTACTCGGCGAGCACGACGGGCTGATCGGCGAGGTCGTCTTCGCGCGGGGTGAGCTCGAACCCGGTCACGGGTGCGGGTGCATCGGTCGTCGAGGTGGTGGCATCGGTGGGGACGGCCGTGGTGGACGTCGTGGCGTCCTGGAGTGGGATGGCCGGACCCACCGCCTGGCCCTGCACGTCGGCCGCGGCCGTCGTGGTGGTCTGGCCGTCGCCGTTGGTGGTGGTGGTGCTCTCCGCCGGCGCGGTGGTCGTGGTGGAGGCGAGCAGGTCCTCGATGGCCCCGGGCACCGACGTCATGACCGGACGGAACCGCAGCTCGGCGGTGTCGCCGACCAGCTCGAGGGCCCGCTGCTGGTTCTTCACGCCCGGCAGCTGGACCACGATGGATCGGCCCTGGCGGGCGATCTCGGGCTCCGCCACACCGAGCGCGTCGACCCGGCTCCGGATGATCGAGATGGTCTGCGACAGCGCCTCGTCGCTCGACTCCTTGGTGGGCTGGAGCACCACCGACACGCCGCCCTGGAGGTCGAGGCCGAGCTGGGGCGTCGTGTCGGTCACGATCACTCCCACGAGCGACGCCGCTGCTGCGAGCACGATGATCACGAGCGGGGTGAGCTTCTTGCGACGCATGGTTGGATCAGTCCGATGATGGGGCCGGAGCCGTGGGATGGCGCCGGGTGAGGTTACTCATACGCGGCGGCGATGCGCGAACGCACCGAGTCCAGCGAGCCCGCCCTGATCGCCTCCCGCACGTCGTCCACCAACCGCAGCGTCCACCAGACGTTGTGGATGGTGAGCAGGCGCGGCGCCGTGGGCTCGTCGACCACGAGGAGGTGGCGCAGGTAGGCCCGCGACCAGCGGGCGCACACCGGGCACCCACAGGTGTCGTCGAGAGGCTGACCGTCGTCCGCGTTCTCCGCGCGCTTGAGGTTGTATCGGCCAGCCGCCGAGAGGATCGTGCCGTGGCGGCCGAATCGGGTGGGCAGCACGCAGTCGAACATGTCGATGCCCAGCGCGATGGCCTCCACGATCCCGATCGGGTCGCCGAGGCCCATGAGGTAGCGGGGGGCATCCTCGGGCAGCCCGGGCAGCACACCAGCGAGCACGCTGAGCATCTCCTCGCGGGACTCGCCCACCGACAGCCCACCGATCGCGTAGCCGTCGAAGCCGATGGCGATCGTGCGCTCCGCGCTCTCCTTCCGCAGCGCGAGATCGGTGCCCCCCTGCACGATCCCGAACTGGTTGAGCTCGGGCCGGTGCAGGTTGAGGAACGTGGTGCGAGCGAGATCGGCCCAGCTCGCCGTGCGCTCCACGGCCAGTCGAAGCGCCGCGGGTGGCGACGGGAGGGGCGCACACACGTCGAGCACCATCTGGATGTCGCTGCCGAGGGCGGTCTGCACCTCGACCGCGGATGCGGGCGTCAGCCGATGCGTGCCCCCGTCGTAGGTGGATCGGAACATCACACCGTCGTCGTCGAGGCGGACGTTGCCTCCGGGCTCGAGCGAGAAGATCTGGTAGCCGCCAGAGTCGGTGAGGAGGTGGCCGTGCCAGTCGGCGAAGCGGTGCAGGCCCCCGAGGCGCTCGATGCGCTCCGCACCAGGCTTGAGCATCAGGTGATAGGTGTTGCCGAGGATGACCTCCGCGCCGAGATCCTCGAGATCTGCCGACGACAAGGTGCGCACGGCACCCCGCGTGCCCACCGGCATGAAGCACGGCGTGCGAACCTCGCCCCGAGCTGTTCGCATCACCCCCGCGCGTGCCGCCCCGAGCCGGTCGGTCACCTCGATCGAGAGGGTCATCCCCGCTCCCCCACGAGGAACATCGCATCACCGAAGCTGAGGAAGCGATAGCCCTCTCGAAGGGCCTCCGCGTAGAGACCCCGCCACCGAGGCCCGATGAACGCATCGACGAGCACGAGCAGCGACGATCTGGGCTGGTGGAAGTTGGTGACCAGCGCGTCGACGAGCGCGAACGGTCGCTCCCCGTGGATGAACAGGTCGGTGCGACCGGTGAGCTCACCCGTCGCCACCGCAGACTCGAGCGCTCGCACGGTCGTCGTGCCGATCGCGACCACCCGCCCTGCGGCGCGGCACGCCTCCAGCGTGGTCGCTGGCACCCGATACCGCTCCGTGTGCATCTGGTGATCCTCGATGCGCTCCGTGGCGATCGGACGGAACGTCCCGAGCCCCACCACCAGCTCCACCGGCGCGACGGTCGCACCGGCGGCCACGATGCCCTCGAGGACCCCAGCGGTCAGGTGGAGGCCGGCGGTGGGCGCCGCGACCGATCCCGGTTCACGGGCGTAGGTGGTCTGGTAGCGCTCCGGGTCGTCGATGGGTTGGCGGATGTAGGGAGGAAGGGGGATGGTGCCGTGACGGTCCAGCGCGTCGAGGGTGGTCGACGGCCCCGTGATCCGCAGCTCGACGTGCCGGCGACCCTCGCCGAGGTCGGCGCCGACGACCACCGTGAGGTCGTCCCCCGCCACCAGAGCCGTTCCGGGTGCGACCTTCCGGCTCGGGCGAACCAGCGCCTCCCAGGTCCGCTCATCGGCGGTCAGCGGTTCGAGCAGCATGACCTCGACCGCTCCTCCGGTGGACTTCGTGAGATGGAGTCGGGCCGGGAGCACGCGTGTCGTGTTCACGACGACCGCGTCGCCCGGGCGGATCAGCGAAGGAAGATCGGTGACGCGGCCGTGGCGGGGATCGAGAGCAGGGCCGCCGTCGATGAGCAGGCGTGCTGCGTCGCGGGGCTCGATGGGCGTCTGTGCGATCGCCGAGTCCGGCAGCTCGTAGTCGACCTCGGAGGTATCCATCGCCCACAGTGTCCCGACCCGAACGGCTCGGGGGCGAATCAGCCTGCGCTCATCCGAAGAGACCGGGAGAGGCGTCGTTGCCCGCCGCGCCGCGTGGCACGACGAGGCCGAGGTGGGTCCAGGCGGCCGGGGTGGCCACACGGCCCCGAGGGGTGCGCATCAGCAGACCCTCCTGGATCAGGAAGGGCTCGTAGACGTCCTCGACGGTCTCGGTCTGCTCGCCGACGCTGATCGCGACCGTGGACAGACCGACGGGGCCGCCCCCGAAGCGCTCGCAGATCGCGGAGAGGATCGCTCGGTCGACCTTGTCGAGCCCGCGCTCGTCGACGCCGAACATCGCGAGGCCCGCGGACGCGGTGGGCAGGTCGACGGATCCGTCGCCGCGCACCTCGGCGAAGTCGCGCACGCGGCGCAGGAGGCGGTTGGCGATGCGGGGCGTGCCGCGCGCCCGGCGTGCCACCTCGCGTGCCCCGTCGGGATCGATGCGCACGCCAAGGATGCCTGCTGCTCGCATCACGATGGCCTCGAGGTCCTCGGGTGCGTAGTAGTCGAGGCGCGCCACCAGTCCGAACCGGTCGCGGAGCGGACCCGTGATCGACCCGGTGCGGGTGGTGGCGCCGACGAGGGTGAAGCGGGGCAGGTCGAGGCGGATCGATCGGGCGGCGGGGCCCTTGCCCAGCACGATGTCGATCTGGAAGTCCTCCATCGCCGGGTAGAGCACCTCTTCCACCACGCGGGGCAGGCGGTGGATCTCGTCGATGAAGAGCACGTCGCCCTCACCGAGCTGCGAGAGCATCGCGGCGAGATCCCCGGCCCGCTCGATGGCTGGACCCGAGGTGACGTTGATGGCCACCCCCATCTCGGCCGCAATGATGCTCGCCAGGCTCGTCTTGCCCAGCCCGGGCGGCCCGGCCAGCAGCACGTGGTCGACGGCCTGCGACCGGCGCCGCGCGGCCTCGAGGATCACGCTGAGGTGGTCCTTGAGCTCTGGCTGGCCGACGAACTCGTCGAGGGTGCGCGGCCGCAGGCTCACCTCGGCGGTGAGCTCCGCCTCGTCCTCGTCGGGCAGGTCGGCCCGGAGCAGCTCCTCGCGCATCAGCGTGTCCTCATCGTCGGGCCGTGGCCAAGCGCTGGAGGGCATCCCGCAGCAGCGTCCCGGCATCGCCGTCGTCGGGCAGCTCGGCCATGACCTCCCGCACCTCGCCATCGGTGTAGCCGAGCCCCGCGAGCGCGTCGCGCACGTCGGCCCGGGCGTGCGGCGCCGCGCCGGCTGGCGAGGTGCCCGTGGTCACGCGCACCTCCCCGAGGTCGGGGACCGACAGGCGTGACTTGAGGTCGATCAGGAGACGAGCAGCGGTCTTCTTGCCGACGCCCGGCACGAGGCACAGTGCGCCGAGATCGTCCTCGGCCAGGATCCGGGCGAGCGCCACCGGCGAGTGCACCGACAGGATGGCCAGGGCAAGGGACGGGCCCACCCCATGCGCGCCGATCAGGGCCTCGAAGCACATCCGCTCGTCGCGGGTGAGGAAGCCGTAGAGGATCTGAGCGTCCTCGCGCTGGTGGTGGTGGATCCAGCAGAACACGTCGTCACCCGGATCGCCGAGCGACACGGCTGTGGTGGGGCTCACCACGATCCGATAGCCCACGCCCGCCACCTCGACCGTGACCTCGGACGCACCGCGGTCGAGCAGCGCCCCACGCACGGAGCCGATCATCGGACCGCGCTCCGCATCCCTGCAGCGACGACCCGCCGACGCATCGGTGCGTGGGCCAGGTGGCACAGGGCCAGGGCGACCGCGTCGGCGGCATCGACGGGCCGGAGGGGGTGGGCGATGCCCAGGAGGGTCTGCACCATGCGCTCCATCTGATCCTTCGTGGCGCCGCCCACACCGGCGACGGCCTGCTTGACCTGGTTCGGGGAGTACTCGATCACCTCGCAGCCAGCCGCCGAGGCCTCCGCCATCGCGATCCCCGCGGCCTGCGCCACGGAGATGGCGGTGCGCACGTTCACCTGGAACAGCACGCGCTCCACGACCACGACCGAGGGCTGGTGCTCGGCCAGGAGGGCTCGCACATCGGCCTGCAGCTCGGCGAGGCGGTCAGGGGTGGGGCGAGACGGCTCGGTGCTAAGCACGCCGACCGCGACCGCGCGCACGCCACCCACCTGCTGCTCCACGACGCCGTAGCCACAGCGCGACAGCCCGGGATCGATGCCGAGGACGTACACGCGTTCGATGGTAGCGGGACGGCGCGGCGCGGGGGTGGATGACGCGCGTCGCTCAAGGCCGGTCCGCTGCGGGCCGACGCCAAGCCGTGCACACCGTGCGAGCCGCCCCTGCGTCTACCGTCACCGACATGCTCGCTGCGCCCCCGGTCATCGCGCTCGAGGGGGTCGCGAAGGCGTTCGGCCTGAACCGAGCGCTCTCCGACCTCAACCTGCGCGTGCCGGGCGGGCAGATCACCGTGCTGCTCGGCCCGAACGGGGCGGGCAAGACCACCGCGATCCGCATGATCACCGGTGCGTTCACACCCGACGCTGGCTCCGTGCGGGTGTTCGGCCTCGACCCGGCCACCGACGGCGATGCCGTGCGAGCCCGCTGTGGTGTCGTGTCGGCGAAGCCCTCGCTGTACGACCGCCTGAACGGATGGGACAACCTGCGCTACTCGGCGGAGCTGCACGGGATGGGGCGTGGCGCCCCGGTCGATGCCCGCATCGCGGAGGCGGCCGGTCGCTTCGGCATCGACACCGCGCTCGACCACCAGGTCGGCAGCTACTCGACAGGCATGAAGACGCGCTTGGCGCTGGCCCGGTCGGTCCTGCACCGTCCGGCCTTGCTGCTCTACGACGAGCCGACCTCGGGCTTGGATCCCGAGTCGTCACACGCCGTGCTCGAGCTCATCCGCGAGATGACCGGCGACGGTTCGACGGTGGTGATGTGCACGCACCTGCTTCTCGAGGCAGAGGGGCTGGCCGACCAGGTGGTGGTGCTGCAGGACGGTGCCGACATCGTCGATGGCTCGCCCGAGGACCTGACCCGCCGCTACTGGCCCCATGACTCCGTTCGCATCGGGGCGGAGGACTCGGCTGCCCTCGAGCTGCTGCGCACCCAGCCTGGCGTGGTCGGGTTCGAGCGAGTCGATGGCCTCGCGACCGTCCTCGTGGACGGCGCCGACCGCATCCCCGACCTCGTGCGCGCGCTGACGAGCGCCGGCGCGCGGGTGACCCGCGTCGAGCCGCACGAGCCCACCCTCGAGGATCTCTACTTCGCGGTGCGGCAGGCCTCCGGAGGCAGCCGGCTCGGCATGGTCGAGGGAAGCACCGTCTGATGACCGACGTGCTCGCGCCCCGCGTCGGTCGCCGCAAGCTCCAATGGGGCCAGGTGTACACAGTGGCCCGCACCGACCTGAAGCAGCTCGCCCAGGCCCGCGACTACTGGATCCCCATGCTGATCCTCGGCGGCATCTTCTTCGTCTTCGTCCCGACGGTCCTGCTCCTCACCCTCACCCAGATCGGCGATGTCAACGCGGTCAGCCAGATCTCGGAGGCCTTGCGGATCCTGCCCGAGAAGGCCCAGGCGCAGATCCGGGGCGACTCGGAGGCAGGTCGGGCCGCCTACGCGCTCGCGGTCTACCTGTTCGCCCCGGTGGCGGTCGTCGTGCCGATCACGATCTCGACCGCGGTGGGGGCAGCCACCATCGTCGGCGAACGAGAGCGCGGCACGGGCGAGTTCCTCGCCCACTCCCCTGCCGGGATCCGAGAGATCTTCTACGGCAAGCTCGCCGCCAGCCTCCTGCCGGGGTACCTCACGACGATCCTCGGCTTCGGGGTCTACTCGCTGATCGTGAACACGATCGTGGGCCCCGACGTCGGCGGGTGGTTCTTCCCCACACCGCAGTGGTGGGTGCTCATGCTGTGGGTCGTGCCGCCGTTCCTCGCGCTCACGCTGTCGCTCGTGCTGCGGCTGTCGGCGAAGGTGAAGTCGACGGCGGCCGCCCAGCAGGCATCCGCGCTGGTGAGCCTGCCCCTGATCATGGTGGCGTACAGCCAGGCCACCGGCACCCTCTACGGCGGCGACGCGCTGGCCTGGTACATCGGCGCCATCGCCTGGGTGCTGGCCGTGATCGCACTGTGGCGCGGCGTGCGCGTCGTCACCCGCGCCCGTCTTCTCGGGGTGGCCGACGAGCAGTGATCAGCTGGCGGCCCGAACGGCCTCGACGAGCTCCTTGGTGCTTCGAAACGTGAGGCCGGCCACCGCTCGGTGGGCATAGCGGATGACGCCGCCGGCATCCACGACGAACACCGACCGGCGGTAGAAGCCGAGCGGCCCGAGGATCCCGTACGCCTCGGCCACGGACTTGTCCACGTCAGCCAGGAGCGGGAACCCGAAGCCCCCTTGCTTGCACGAGAACTCGTCATGGCTCGCGATCGACTGCGGGCTGATCGCGAGGACCTGTGCCCCGGCCTCCTCGAACGACGCGATGTCCTCGGTGTAGGCGTTGAGCTGGCGGGTGCACACCGCGGTGCTGTCCCCCGGGTAGAAGACGAGCACGACCGGTCGGCCGCGATAGTCCTCCAGCGAGTACGGACGACGGCCCGCATCGGTGTTGTCGGTTCCGTCGAGCGTGAACAAGGGCGCGGGCGTGCCGATGTCTGCGCCCATCAAGCCTCCATCGAGTCGAGGATGGCGTCCGGGATGTCGAAGTTCGCGAAGACGTCCTGGACATCGTCGTTGTCATCGAGGATGTCGATGAGCCGCAGCACCTTCTTCGCGGTCTCGTCGGAGTCGAGCGCGATCGTCGCCGTGGGCACCATGGTGAGCTCGGACGACGACACGGAGATGCCGCCTTCCTCCAGCGCGCTGCGCACGGCGTGCAGATCCGTGGGCGGGGTGGTGATCCGCCAGGAGTCGCCGTCGTCAGCGATGTCCTCGGCCCCAGCGTCGAGCGCGGCGAGCATCACGTCATCCTCGGCCACCTCCCGATCGGCCAGCACGACGCCCTTTCGCTCGAACTGCCACGCCACCGCGCCGGGCTCGGCCATGGACCCGCCGTTCTTCGAGAAGAGGTTGCGGATCTCGGCGCCCGTGCGGTTGCGGTTGTCGGTGAGCACGTCGACGAGCACCGCCACGCCACCAGGGGCGTACCCCTCGTAGGTGATCGACTCGTAGATCACACCCTCGAGATCACCCGTACCCCGCTTGATCGCTCGCTCGATGGTGTCGATGGGTACCGAGGCGTCCCGCGCCTTCTGGAACATCGTGCGCAGGGACGGGTTCATCTCCGGGTCGCCTCCGCCTTCGCGGGCGGCCACCTCCACCTGTCGGATCAGCTTGGCGAAGAGCTTGCCCCTCGCCGCGTCAGCGGCGCCCTTCTTGTGCTTGATGGTTGCCCACTTGGAATGGCCGCTCATGGCTAGGTCTCCTTGAGGAAGCGATCGTGGAGTCGGAGGTCGTCGGTGAGCTCGGGATGGAACGCGGCGACCGTGACGGCGCCCTGCCGGCAGAGGACGGCGTGACCGTCGACGGTGGCGAGCACCTCCACCTCTGGTCCGGCCCGCTCGACGAAGGGAGCGCGGATGAACACAGCACGGTACGCGCCGCCGGACATCCCCGGCAGGGTGAGGTCAGCCTCGAAGGAGTCCACCTGCCGACCGAAGGCGTTGCGACGCACCGAGATGTCCACCGCGCCGAAGCACCGTTGGTCGGCACGCCCGTCGAGGATCTCGGCGCCCAGGAGGATCATCCCCGCGCAGGTGCCGAAGGTCGGCATGCCGGCGGCGATGCGCTCAGCGATCGGCGTGAACAAGCCGGAGCTCTCGAGCAGCATCGACATCGTGGTGGACTCGCCGCCCGGCATCACCAAGGCGCCCACCTCGGTGAGGTCGGCCGGGGTGCGGACCTCGCGTGGCTCAGCGCCCAGCGAGCGCAGCGCCGCGGCATGCCGAGCGAACGCGCCCTGCAGGGCGAGCACGCCGACCTTCACCTGGGGGCCTCGCTGTGAACATCGTGGACGATCGTACGAGCACCGACGGCCGGGCTACCAGCCGCGGTCCGAGAGCCGCGTCTCGAGCTGGCCGATCTCGAGGCCAGGCATGGCCGCGCCCAGGCCTCGCGACACCTTGGCCACGATGCTCGCATCGGTGAAGTGCGTGGTGGCCTCGACGATGGCCTTGGCACGACGGCTCGGGTCGTCGGACTTGAAGATGCCCGACCCCACGAACACCGACTGCGCGCCGAGCTGCATCACGAGCGCCGCGTCCGCGGGCGTCGCGATGCCTCCGGCACAGAAGAGCGGCACGGGGAGCTCGCCCGTCTCGGCCACCTCCTGCACGAGACCGACCGGCGCCTGCAGCCGCTTCGCCCACTCGTACACCTCCGCCGAGTCGGCCTGGGTGATCTTGCGGACGTCGCCGAGGATCGATCGCAGGTGGCGCACGGCCTCGACGATGTTGCCTGTGCCCGCCTCGCCCTTCGAGCGCAGCATGCACGCTCCCTCGCTGATGCGTCGAAGGGCCTCGCCCAGGTTGGTGGCCCCGCAGACGAAGGGCACGGTGAAGGCCCACTTGTCGATGTGGTGGGCCTCGTCGGCCGGTGTGAGCACCTCGGACTCGTCGACATAGTCGACACCGAGGGCCTCGAGCACCTGCGCCTCCGCGAAGTGGCCGATGCGGGCCTTGGCCATCACCGGGATCGTGACGACCGCCTTGATCCCCTCGATCATCTCAGGGTCGGACATGCGGGCGACGCCGCCATCGCGCCGGATGTCTGACGGCACTCGTTCGAGGGCCATGACGGCCACGGCGCCGGCGTCTTCGGCGATCTTGGCCTGCTCAGGGTCGACGACGTCCATGATCACGCCGCCCTTGAGCATCTCTGCCAGGCCTCGCTTCACGCGCGTGGTTCCGGTGTCGTGAGCGATGGGGCGGGAGGAGGCGTCGACCATGCGGCCATGCTACCGGCGCCTCCCCATCACCCCGAAGCCGATACCAGGCGCTGCTACAAGCGAGAGCCAGCTCCTGGCGGAGGGAGCGCGATCCAGGTGCGTCCGGGGGTGAGCCCGATCGGGTTGCCAGCCGGGTCCGTGTAGGTGGTCACGGCGTCGATCGACGGCTTGTGCCAGCGGCCCACCACGATCCCCCCGTTCGTGAACACCCACGCATCGCCTTCGCCGACCATCTGGGCCTCGGGGATCGGCACCCCGAACTGATCGTTCACGCCGGAGCTGGCGTAGGGGGTGAACTGCACGATCACGTTCGGGGGGGCGACCTGTTCCCCTGCGGCGTCGAGGTGCGGCGTGCCCTTCTGCGACCGTGCCCACCCGGTGCCGTTCCACCGGTACTCGACCGGGGCTGCGCCCGCGGTGGTACCGAAGTGGATGAGCACCCCGGCGGCAGGCTCGAGGAACGCCTGCTGCTGCTCCGGGGTGCGGTAGGCGAACAGCGTCGGCGGCGGCGTGGAGCCCGGACTCGGCAGTGCCATGAGCTCGGCTGTGGACTTCAGCATCAGGTTGTGGGGGGCGGGCCGGTCGCCGGCGCGGTAGTAGGCGGCGGTCGCCCGCTCATAGCCCACATCGGACACGTTGGCCTCGCGGATCCGTGCCGCGAAGAACCCGTTGGCTCCGCTCCAGGCGAAGTGGGGGCGGTGCAGGGTCAGCAGCACCCCGAGGTCGGACGAGCGGGCCGAGCGCACCGGCCCCACAGGGGCGGCGTCGACCGAGTGGAACACCGCAAGGAAGCGGGTGACGCTGCCCTCGACGCGCTCCTCGTAGACCACGTCGGCTTGGTTGATGCCTGCCTGGGGTCGAGCCTTGGGCTCGACGTTGTCGATCTTCACGACGAGCGCCGTGCGGCCCAGCACCACGGGATCGCCCGCCAGACCGGTCAGCGGTGCCGGCGGCGGAGCCGTCGTGGTCGTGGTGGGAGCGGTGGTGGACGTCGTGGTCGTGGTGGTGGGGGGCGGAGGGTCCTCGCCTCCCGGGATCAGGGCGAAGGCCGTCCCGCCGATCACGACCACCGCGCCCACGACCGCGGCGATGATCCGGTTGCGTGGGGTGGAAAGGAGGTTGGTGAGCACAGCGGACTCCTGGTTCGACGTGATGGGCGACGTTTGGTGCGATGTGGGTTGCGACGGTTGTCCGCGGATGAATCGAGGTCAGAGGATGACCGCGCCGCCCACAGGGGGCAGCTCGAGGAAGGTCTGGCCAGGTGTGAGCAGGATGGGCGCGCCGTCGGGTGCGAGCAGCAGCAGTGGGCTGTTGGGGCCTGGGCGAGTCCATCGCCCCTCGATGACGTGTCCCGCCGTGAACACCAGCGCTCGGCCCTCGCCCGTCGTGACGCCGTGTGGGCTCGATTGGGTGCTCGAGCCCCTCATGTACTGGATCTCGAGCACCACCACGTTGCGAGGAGCGATCTGCTCCCCGGCCGCGTCGACATGGGGCGTGCCCGACTGGGTGCGCAGCCAGCTCTTGGTGGAGGCGTCCCACGTGAAGCGGGACACCTCGGCACCGCCGAAGCTCAGGGCCACGCCTCCCGCTGGGCGCTCGCCGGTGGCCACCGTGGCCTCATCGGTTCGGTAGGTGAAGATCGGCGACGGGGGCGGCGGCGTCTCGCCCGCCTTGGCACGGAGGCCCAGGGTGCTGGCGAACAGGTTGTGCGGAGCGGGGCGACCACTCTCGCGGCGGAAGGCCTCGCCGCTCCGATTGTGCCCCACGTCGACCACGTTGGCTCGGCGGAGCGCGGAGAGCACGTGGTCGTTGCCACCAGATGATGCGTAGAGCGGCCGGCCGAACAGCGCCGCGATGTCGATGTCGGTGCTGCGGGTGGATCGCACAGGCCCAACCGGATCCGCGTCCTGGGAGTGGAAGACCGATGCCAGCCGGGTGATGTTCCCCTCCACCCGCTCCTCGATCACGAGGTCAGCCTGGTTGAGGCCCGCCTGCGGACGAGCGAGCGGGTGGTTGTCGACCTTCACGATCAGCGCCGGGCGGCCCAGCAGGTCACCGTAGTCGCCCGCCAGCCCGGTGAGCGGCGCGATCTGCTGCGGCGCGGTCGTGGTGGTGGTCGGGGCGGCGGTGGTGGTCGTGGTGGGGGGTGGCCCGTCCGATCCGCCCTGGGTGAGCGCGAGCGCTCCCCCGGCGACGACGATCAGACCGACGACGCCCGCGATGGCTCGCTTCGCCGTGGTGTCGAGGAATCTGGCCAGCACGTACAGGTCTCCTTGGGTCGGCTCGCGTTCCAGCGTGTCCGCTGGCCGCGGCCTGATGGGGGATGCGGGTTACAGCTCGCGCAGGAGCGCGATGCGCTCCTCGAGCGGGGGGTGCGTGTCGAACATGCGGTTGAGGCGGGCGAACCGACCCTCGTTCTGGCTCATCGCCTGGGGCTGCTCGATCCAGAGGTGAGCCGTGGCGTGGGAGGTGGACCCGACGACGGTGTAGTCGTCCCGCAGCTTCTCCAGCGCCGAGATGAGGCCAGGGGGATAGCGCGTCAGCTCCACGCCGGACAGATCGGCCAGGGTCTCACGCCGACGGCTCACCGAGGCCTGCATGACGCGCGCGATGAGGGGCGCCAGCACGATCAGCACGAGGCCGAGCACTGCCACGATCGCGAAGAGACCGCCGGATTGGTTGTCGTCGCTGTTGTTGCGGCTGCGACCCATGCCGAACCACATGAAGCGCATCCCCATGTCGACCGCGATCGCGATCACGCCGACCATCGTCACGGCCAGCGTCGACACGAGGATGTCGTAGTTCTTGATGTGGCTCAGCTCGTGAGCCACCACGCCCTCGAGCTCGACCCGGTTCATCCGCTCGAGCAACCCGGTGGTGACCGCGATGGCCGCGTGCTTGGGGTTGCGCCCCGTCGCGAACGCGTTGGGGGACGGGTCATGGACGACGTAGATGCGAGGCTTCGGCAGCCCGCCAGCGATGCAGAGCCCCTCGACCAGGTTGTGGAGCCGGGGGTACTCCTCCACCGAGGCCGGCTGCGCACGGCTCACGGCCAGTGCCACCGCATCGGACTTCCAGTAGGACAGCGCGGCGGATCCGCCCGCGAAGAGCACCGCGATCACGATGAACCCGGGACCACCCTGCACGAGCAGGTTGAGCGCGAAGCCGACCGCCACCACGAGCAGGACGAAGCCGGCGATGAGCAGGATGGAGCGGCGCTTGTTCTGGGCGACCTGGTCGTACACGCGGGGTTCAGGGTCCTTGCGTCAGGTCGTGGGGGGCTGTGCGGGGGGCGCCGGCGGTTCGCCCGCGAGATCCACGGCCGGAGCGGCACCGAAGTCGACGTTCACCAGGCCGCGGGAGGCCTCGTCGACCTCGAAGTACTCGCGCTCGTCGAACGAGAACCGGTTCGCGAGCACGTTGGCCGGGAACGACTGGATCTTGGTGTTGTAGCGCAGCACGGAGTCGTTGTAGTACTGCCGCGCGTAGGCGATGCGGCCCTCGGTGCCCGTGAGCTCCTCCTGCAGGTTCAGGAAGCTGGCGTTGGCCTTGAGGTCGGGGTACGCCTCTGACAGGGCGAAGATCGACTTGAGCGCACCGCTGATCATGTTCTCGGCCTGCGCCTGGTCGTGGGGGCCCGAGGCGGACATCGCCACGTTGCGCGCCTTGACGACGGCGTCGAGCGTCTCGCGCTCATGCGAGGCGTAGCCCTTCACGGTCTCCACGAGGTTCGGGATGAGGTCGTACCGACGCTTCAGCTGTACGTCGATCTGGGCCCAGGCGTTCTCGATCTTGTTCCGGAGCGCCACGAGGCCGTTGTAGGTGACCATCACGTAGAGGCCGACCACGGCCACGACGACAGCCACGATGATCAGGATGGACAAAGGGGGCTCCTCGTTGCGGGTGGGTCCAGTGTAGGAGGTGCGCTCAGCGTCCCCTGCCCACGGCCCGATAGATCTCGACGTACCGCTCGGCCAGATGGGTCATCGACAGCTCCTCGGCTCGTCGACGCCCGCCGGCCACCAGCTCGGCTCGGAGCACGTCGTCGTCCAGCACCCTGCGCAGGGCCTTGGCCAGGGCCGCGGCGTCGCCGACCGGGGCGAGGAGCGCGTCGACCCCCTCGGTGGCGACGTTGCGATGCCCGTCCAGGTCGGAGGCCACCAGGGCGCACCCCGACGCCATGGCCTCCAGGAGCACCATCCCGAAGCTCTCCCCCCGAACCGACGGTGAGCAGTAGACGGTGCACCCGCGCATGCGCGCGGCCCGCTCCTCGTCCGAGATCCGTCCGAGCCACTCGATTCGAGGATCCGCCGCGTAGCGCGCGCGGAGCTCGGCGGTCTGTGGTCCGTCTCCACCCACCCAGACGCGCAGGTCCGCGGGGAGGTCGGCCAGGGCGGCGAGCAAGACCTCGAGGCCCTTTCGGGGCTCGTGGCGACCGAGGAAGAAGATCGTCGGCGCCTCGATCGGGTGCGACGGACCCACCGCGAACCGATCCACCTCGATGCCGTTGAACAGCAGCTCGTACGTGCCGCCGAGGGCGGCGCGCGCGAGCGCCTCCGCGTCCGGCGACACGGCGACGCGGTGCGAGAGGCGCCTCGCCATCCGCTTCAGGCCCCAACCCAGGTAGCGGTAGGCGGCGCTCTCCCCTGCCGCGTGGAACGTGCCCACCATGGGGGCATCGCCGAAGAGCAGTGCGGTCATCGTCGGACCGGGCGCGATCGGTTCGTGGAGGTTCACCACGTCGAAGTCCTCGTCGCGCAGGGCGCGGATCGTCCGCAGCTGGGCGGACGGATCTGGGGCGATCGGCGCGACGCTGCCGTTGGCGGCGGTCGGCACGCTGCGCCCGAGCGGCGTCACGCCGGCATCCGGGGGCGGGCCGTCGCAGGGGCCGAGCACTCGCGCCTCATGCCCCATCGCCCGCAGGGAGCGGCCCAGCGCGAGGACCTGACCCTGCACGCCACCGGGGATGGTGAGCGAGTAGGGGCAGACGAGTCCGATGCGCACCACTCCACCCTAGGGCTGCGCTCCTCGCGGCCCCCAGCGCCTCAGGAGAACGGGATCGGCTTCCGGTCGCTCGGCCAGTTGGGTTGCAGGAGGTGCCACTGCTCGGGCGCCCGTCGGATCAGTACCTCCAGGGCGTGGGCGAGGTCCTGGGTGACGCGCTGGACGTCATCGCGGAGCCGACCCTCTCTGGTCGTGTCGAGCGGCGCCAGCACGACGGCGTGACGCGAGTCGGGTCCGTCGAAGTAGATGGCCGTCGGGAGGATGGGCGCGCCGGTGCGCAGGGCCAGCGTCGCCGGGCCGCCTGGCAGCGTGGTGCGCTCGCCGAAGAACTCGACCTCGGGGCCCGTGCCGGCGAGATCGCGGTCGCACAGCAGGGCGAGGGTGTGGTTCGCCTTGAGGGCGCGTGCTGTGGCCGTCCCCGCGTCGGGACCGAGCGCCACGATCTCGAACCCGAACGATCGACGAAGGCTCACGAACCACTCGAAGAGATCCGGCGGGTCGAGGCGCTCGACGACGGCCGTGACGGGGAGGCCCTTGACCTGCGTCAGCCAGAAGCCCGACCACTCCCATCCACCGAGGTGGGGCATCGCCATGATGGCGCCGTTGCCGAGGGCGAGTGCCGCGTCGAGGTGCTCGTATCCCTCGTGGGTGAACCCGGCGTCGAGTGCGGCTGCGGTCGTACCAGGGAGCCGAAAGGACTCCTCGTAGTACCGGGCGTACGACTCGAAGGTCTCGCGCACCTTCTTGGTGAGCTCGGCATCCGTGAGCTCGGGCTCCACGCGTCGGAGGTTGCGCTCGACCTGGGCGCGACGCTCGCTGGCGACGAGCATGGCCGCGCGAGCAAGACCTCTTGCGCCGAGCGACGCGACGGGTCTCGGCGCACGCCGGGCCAGGCCGGCGGCGGCCTTGTAGGCGGGGGTGACGACGTCGATCACAGCGGCGAGGCGACCGGCATCGAGCCCGGCTCAGCGACGGTTGCTCGGGAGCTGTCGCCGCCAGGCGCGCTCGGTCGGCCGAGCGGCGCGGCGCGCCTTCCATCGACTCGTCTGCGGGGCGGGCCGCGGGACCGACGCCTGTCGCCAGACCTTCACGAACCGCTGGGTGGCTGTGACGAGGGTGGCGGCGAGCATCAGCCACAGGATCCCGATGAGCATCGAGTCGAACAGCAGACCGACGCCCAGCAGGATGATGCGCTCGGCGCGCTCCATCAGCCCACCACGGGCGTCGAACCCGAGCGACTCGGCCTTTGCCCGCTCGTAGGAGATCAGCATCGACGCGCCGAGCACCGCAAGTGGGAGCACGGCGATGCGGCCCGGGTGCGTGGTGGACCGGTGCCAGGCCACCCCGCCCAGCAGCATCGCGTCGGTGACGCGATCGGAGACGGAGTCGAAGAACGCACCGCGCGGACCGGCGGTGCCGGAGGCCTTGGCCACGGCGCCGTCGAGCATGTCAGGCAGCGCGCAGAGCACCAGCAGGAGCAACCCTGCGCGCAGGGCGCCGTTGCCGATGGCGACGGCAGCCGCGGCGGCGAGCACCACGCCGCTCGCCGTGAGGTGGTCCGCGGTGACGCCGGTACGGCGGAGGTTGGCTCCGACGGGCTTGAGGCCCTGCTCGAAGCTGGAGCGCCAGCGACCGTCGAACATCTGCGTTCCCTCGGGGTAGGGGGTGGAGGCGAAGTGCTTGCTGCAGGCTAACAGCGCACGTCGCGGATCAGGTGGTCCCGGCGTCCCGCACGATGGCTCGCAGCACCCCCCGCCACCTCGGGAACAAGAGGTGGTGGCCCGCGTCGGGCACCCTGTCCAGCACGGCGTGCGGCACCCGGGCGACGAGCCACGCCCCGACCTCGGGCGGCGACACGCCGTCGCGGGTGCCGTGGAACGAGCGCAACGGCGCGCGGATGTGACCGAGGTCGAGGTCGGGCTCGAGCTGGAGGGCCAGATCGTGCTCTAGGCCGGCTGGCCCGCCGGCTACGGCTGCCACCAGGGCACGGGCCAGCTGCTCGGCTGCGCCCGACACCGATGCAAGCTCGTCGCGCCCGTCTGCACCGGCCGACTCGAGGACGTGCTCCAGCGCCACCTCCTCGGTCAGCGGGTGGGGGACGAGGAAGGCGGCCACCTCAGCGGCCAGCGCCCGCGGCGTGAGCTCCATCGCCATCTCCACGAAGGCGCGCCGTGCATCACCGAGCGCGGCGACGACCTGGGGGTCGGCGTAGGCCTCCACCGGCGGGAGCGGACCCACGAGCCCCACCGCCCGCACCCGCTCACCGAGGGTCCCGGCGACAGCGAGCGCGCACAGTCCGCCGGCCGACCAGCCGAGGAGGCAGGCCTCGTCGAGCGCGAGGTGATCGAGCAGCGCGCCCACGTCGGCACCCAACGAGGTGAGCGTGCCGGTGGCGTCGAGATCGCTCTGACCGGCGCCAGGTCGATCCACCGCGATGAGCCGCACGCCGACCGCCGCGGCCACCGCGTCGTCCGGGTGGCGGGCCAACCGAGAGTCGGGCGTGCCGTGGAGGTACACGACCGGCACGCCGTCAGCGGCCCCGACGTCGTCGAACGCGAGGACCCGGCCGTCAGCGAGCCGGAGCAGTCGGGGCGGCTCCACCAGCACAACCTAGGGCGCGGCGGTACCCTGCCGGGCACTCGGCCATGGTCGCGAGGAGGTTCGGGTGCAGCGCTTTTCGTCGGAGAAGATCCGCAACGTCGCGTTGGTCGGCCACGGGGGCGCGGGCAAGACCACGCTGGCCGAAGCGCTCCTGCACCGGGCCGGTGCGATCACGCGTCTGGGGCGCGTCGAGGACGGCTCCACCGTGTGCGATCACGATCCTGAGGAGCAACGCCGCGGCTTGTCGCTCTCGCTGGCCATCGCCCCCTTCGAGTGGAAGGGCCACAAGGTCAACCTGATCGACACGCCCGGCTACGCCGACTTCGCTGGCGACGTCGCGGCGGCGCTGCGCGTCGTCGACCTCGCGGTGTTCGTGGTCTCCGCCGTCGACGGCGTCGAGGTGCAGACCGAGGTCATCTGGCGGATGGCAGCCGAGCTCGGCGTCCCCCGCATGGTGTTCATCAACAAGCTCGATCGGGAGCGGGCCAGCTTCGAGCGCACGCTCGACGACCTGCGCGAGAAGCTGGGCGCGGGTGTCGCGCCGCTCGAGCTCCCGATCGGCGCGGAGGCAGGGTTTCGGGGCATCGCCGACCTGCTGACCGACACCGCCCACATCTACGACGGAGGCGCCCCCCGCACCGAGGCGATCCCGGACGACATGGAGGCGCTCGAGCACCAGGTCCACGACAACCTCGTCGAGGGGATCGTGGTGGCAGAGGATGCGCTCCTCGAGCGCTACCTCGACGGCGACGTGCCCTCGCTCAGCGAGCTCGAGCACGCGCTGACCCTCGGGATCGAGGCAGCGACGGTCTTCCCGGTGGTCTGCGGATCGGCAACCAACGAGGTGGGCATCGATCGTCTCGCCGACTTCCTCGTCGAGATCGGGCCGCCGCCTGCCGACCGCCCGACGAGCGTCATCGCAGGCGACCACGAGGTCGACGTGCCGGCCGACCCGGCTGCGGATCCGCTGGCGTTCGTGTTCAAGACGATCGCCGACCCCTTCGTAGGTCAGCTGTCGCTGTTCAAGGTGCTCTCGGGCACGATCCGCAACGACGACCACCTCGTGAACAGCCGCACCGGTGTCGACGAACGGCTGCACGGACTCTTCGTGGTGCGGGGCAAGGAGCACGAGCCCACTGACGCGCTGATGGCAGGCGACATCGGCGGCGTCGCCAAGCTCACCGGTGCCGTCACCGGCGACACCCTGTCAGCACCGGGCAAGCCGGTGGTCGTCCCGCCGATCGACCAGCCGCCGGCGGTGCTGGCCGTGGCCGTCGTCCCGAAGACGCAGGCCGACGACGACAAGCTCGCCACCGCCATCCACCGCTTGCAGGAGGAGGACCCCGCCCTCGCCGTCGAGCGTGACGAGGAGACCCATCAGACGATCCTGCGCGGCGCCGGCGAGACCCACCTGGCCATCGCCCTGGAGCGTCTGGAGCGGAAGTTCGGGGTGAGCGTCGCCACCGAGGACCTGCGTGTGCGCTATCGGGAGACGATCTCGGAGACCGCGGAGGCGGAGGGACGGCACAAGAAGCAGTCCGGCGGCCACGGGCAGTTCGCCATCGTCACCCTTCGCGTCGAGCCGCTGGAGCGGGGCGAGGGGTTCGAGTTCGTCGACAAGATCGTGGGCGGAGCGATCAGCCGGAGCTACATCCCCGCGGTCCACCGCGGTGTCGAGGAGGCGATGGCCAGCGGCGGCGTGAACGGGCACCCCGTCGTGGACGTCCGCGTCACGCTCCTCGACGGCAAGGAGCACAGCGTCGACAGCTCCGAGATGGCCTTCCGGATCGCAGGGCGGCTGGGGTTCCGGCAGGCGATGGCGGCTGCCGGACCCGTGGTCCTCGAGCCGATCGACCGGGTCGACGTCACCGTCCCTGCCGAGCAGCTCGGCGACGTCATGGGCGACCTCAATGCCCGCCGCGGGCGGGTGCAGGGCACCGAGCCCGGCGCCGCTGGGGAACAGGTCATCTACGCGCTGGTTCCGCGCAGCGAGCTGCTGCGCTACGCGATCGAGCTCCGGTCGCTCACGGGCGGGCGGGGCCGGTTCACCGCGGAGCACGACCACTACGACCCACTCCCGGCGCACCTTGTCGACGCCATCCGACGTGAGGTGCACGAGGCAGACTGACCGAGTGACCACCCGCCCACCGTCTGACGCTGTGGTTGCGCTGCGGTCCCTCGACCGTCGCTACCGCACCGCCCTGGCCGACCCGAGCGATGACCGGTCGATCGACGAGGTGGCACACGTCAACGGCCCCGATGGGCGATCAGCGCTCGACCACGTGGTGGCCGCCACCCGCACGCTGACCTTCCTCGGGCGAGCGCTCGAGCAGACGCTGCTGGAGGACGACCCCGCGCTCCACCCCGCCGTGGCCGACCCAGCGCAACGAGCGTGGCCCGATGCCACCGGCACCGTGGCCGAGCGCGTCGCCGAGCTGGCGTGGGAGGCCAACGCCCTGGCCGACCGGGTTGAGCGGGTCAGCGCGGCCGACTGGGCCCGCCAGGCCCGAGTGGCCGGCGCAGATGTCACCGTCAGCGCAGCGACCTTGCTGTGGGATGCGGTCGACTCAGCGGTCGCACACCTGCGAGCCGTGGAGCGCTCGCTCGCCTAGAGGTCGGACCAGTCTTCGGGGTTGTCCTCGGTGAAGTGGGCGACGATCTCCCCGTCGACGCCGTCGACGAGGACGAGCCCACGGGTCTTCGGTGGGTCCTCGGCTGAGTACAGCAGGATCCGCCAGGTCGGACGGCTGCGAACCCCGCGCCAGCCGAGCTGCGCCGACGCGTGCCCTACGGCGAAGCCGACGAGGCGCGTGGCAGCGACGAGCGCGTCCCGCTCGTCGACATCGAGGTTCCACCCCGCGACCAGGTGATAGCCGCCGAGGAGCACGAGCAGGACGCCGGCGAAGAAGAACCCGCCGTTCACGAGCACGCCGTCGCCCTGGCCGGTGAGCGCCCACGCGGCGATGCACGACGCGCCCATCAGCAGGTACAGGTAGCCGGGGATGCGCCGGCGGTTGTTGTTCGGGAACACATAGGGACCGACGAAGGTCGACGCGTTCAGGTCGGCGGGGAGCTCGTCACGGATCGCCGCGTCGGCGGACGACTCGGTGGGGGGTTGGTCGGCCATGCGGTGCCGACGGTACCGGGACAGGTGTCAGGCGGGCCAGGCCGCCCGCACTCGCTCGGCCGCTTCGGAGAGGCTGATGGGCAGCACGCGCGTCTCCGCGGCGACCGCGATGAAGTTCGCGTCGCCCTCCCACCGGGGCACCACATGCACATGGAGGTGGTCGGACTGCGATCCGCCGGCCGCCGCACCGAGGTTGAGGCCGACGTTGACGGCGTCGCAGCTGAAGGCGGCCCCGAGCGCCGCCACCGCCGACCGAACGCCCTCCCAGAGCTCGGTGTGCTCCTCGGGCGTGAGGTCCTCGAGCGTGGTCACCGCGCGGTTGGGCAGCACCATGAGGTGGCCGGCCGTGTACGGGTAGAGGTTCAGGAGCGCGAAGCACGTGGCACCGCGCCACAGCACGCCGGCCTCCTCGTCCCCCTCCTCATCGGCGCCCGCCAGGATCCGCTCGAAGAGCGATCGACCCGCGGCGTCGTCGGGCGTGGGGATCGTGCGGCTGTCCACGATCCGACCGACGTAAGCCGAGCGCCAGGTGGCCCACAGGTGATCAAGCGGCACAACCACTCCTTCTGTGCGTTGGCAACCCCGGCATCCGTGGGTGAGCGTGCACAGAAGCGGTGGTGGGGCCGCTCATGACCTCGTGCGCACCTGTTCGGCGAGGCGCTCGATGAACGCGGTCACGGCCACGTCGCGCTCGGGCCGGTCAGCGCCGCGGGCGTTCACCCCCACGGTGCCCGCTTCCACGTCGGTGTCGCCGACCACGAGGATGTACGGGAGCTTCTCCATCTTGGCCTTGCGGATGCGTGCCCCCAACGGCTCGTCGGCCTCAGCGAGGGACGCTCGGAAGCCGGCGTCGCGCAACCTCTGGCGGAGCGCGTCGGCGTAGTCGTGGTGATCGCTGCGCACCGGGAGCACCCGTACCTGCTCGGGCGACAGCCACGCCGGGAACGCGCCGGCGTAGTGCTCGACGAGCACGCCGAAGAAGCGCTCGATCGAACCGAACAGCGCCCGATGGATCATGATCGGCCGGTGCCGCTCGTTGTCGGCGCCGACGTACTCCATGTCGAACCGCTGGGGGAGCTGGAAGTCGACCTGGATCGTCGACAGCTGCCACGTGCGCCCGATGGCATCGCGGGCCTGCACCGAGATCTTGGGTCCGTAGAACGCTCCCCCTCCCTCGTCGAGGACCAGGTCGAGGCCCTTGGCCGAGGCCACGACGCGCAGAGCCTCCGTGGCCTCGGCCCACTCCTCGTCGGTTCCGACGGCCTTCCCGGACGGGCGAGTGGAGAGCTCCAGGTAGAACTCGGACAGCCCGTAGTCGGCCAGGAGCCCCAGCACGAAGTCAAGAAGCGAGGCCAGCTCCTCGCCCATCTGCTCCTTGGTCGTGAAGATGTGGGCGTCGTCCATGGTGAGACCGCGCACTCTCGTCAACCCGTGGATCACGCCGCTCTTCTCGTACCGGTAGACGGTGCCGAACTCGAACATGCGGAGCGGCAGCTCGCGGTAGCTCCGGATGCGCGACTTGAAGATGAGGATGTGGAACGGGCAGTTCATCGGCTTCAGGTAGTAGTCCTGGCCGGCCTCTCCACCCTCGTCGTCGAAGTGGATCGGCGGGAACATGCCTTCGGCGAACCAGTCGAGGTGCCCGGATGTCTCGAAGAGGGTGGCCTTCGTGATGTGGGGCGAGTTGACGAACTCGTAGCCCGCCTCCTCGTGGCGCTTGCGGGAGTAGTCCTCCATCAGCCGGCGGACCAGCCCGCCCTTCGGGTGGAAGACGGCGAGACCGGAACCGATCTCGTCCGGGAAGCTGAAGAGGTCGAGCTCCACACCGAGCTTGCGGTGGTCGCGCTTGGCTGCCTCCTCGAGCCGGTCGAGGTGCGCCTGGAGTGCCTTCTTCGTGTCCCAGGCGGTGCCGTAGATGCGCTGGAGCTGGGGGTTGCCCTCCTGGCCGCGCCAGTACGCCCCGGCGACTCGCATCAGCTTGAAGTGGCCGAGGTGCGCGCCCGTGTTCGGCACGTGCGGCCCGCGGCACAGGTCGATGAACCCGTCGTAGCCCGCGAACGGTCGCGTGGCCTTGGGTGAGGCAGGTGGGTTCTCATAGGTCCGGACCGACTCAGATGCAGACGTTGCCGACATCGGATCCGTGCTGGCGTCGTCGATGATCTCGAGCTTGAAGCGATGGCCCGCGAACACCTTGCGCGCCTGCGCCGCCGAGAGCTCGTCTCGGACGAACGGCTGCGCCTCCGCGAGGATCTCGCGCATGCGCGCATCGATGCGTTCGAGGTCGTCTTCATGGAAGGTGCCCCCGTCGGGGAGCTCGAAGTCGTAGTAGAAGCCGTTCTCCACCGGTGGCCCGATGCCGAAGGTGGCGCCCGGGAAGAGGTCGAGCACCGCCTGCGCGAGGACGTGCGCCGTCGAGTGCCGCAGGGTGAAGAGACCTCGCTCGCTGTCAGCGGTGACGATCGCCACCTCGTCGCCGTCGAGGAGCGGCGTCGTCAGGTCGCGCTCCTCCCCGTTCACGACGGCGATCACCGCCGACTTGGCCAGCCGAGATCCGATCGACGCGGCCAGATCAGCAGCAGTGGCGCCGGCGGCCAACGATCTCGTCGAACCGTCGGGCAACCTGATCGCGATCTCGTCGGCCATGGGGCCGGAGGGTACCGGAGCCGGGCGGGCGGCCCTGAACCCGATTGAGGCGCGTCAGCCCCATTTCGAGAGCACATCGGCGCTGGAGCGCCGCGCCGCACCCTCGGCGTCGTGGCCCCCGTGGCCGTTGCCAGCGCTGACGAGGTGACCGTGCTCTCGCGCCGCCTCGCCGCCGATCGAGACCACGTTCGTCGACTCGGCCGACGGGAAGCTCTCCGCCTTCTTGGTGGCGTACTCGTCGATGTACTCCTGGCCGGTGAGCCCGCGGATCTCGAACATCACCTCGTCGATGATCTGGCGCAGCACCATGCGGTCGTCGGCTCGATCGGCATAGCGCGTGACGTTGATCGGCCGGCCGAAGTGCACGTCGGCCCGCTTGAACGGCTTGGGCATCTTCGCGTCAGGAGGCTGGATCTCGCGAGTTCCGATGATCCCGACGGGGATGATCGGCGCCCCGGTGCGCAGTGCGAGCCGTGCGGGCCCCGTGTGCCCGCGGTGCAGCCGACCGTCGCGCGCACGGGTTCCCTCGGGGTAGATCCCGAAGAACTGTCCGTCGTCGAGCACACGAGCCGCCGTGTTGAGCGCTCGCTCGGCCGCGCTGCCACCGCCCCGGTCGATCGGGATCATCCCGAGCGCCGGGAAGAGCTTGCGCGTCTTCCATGAGTCCATGTACTCCGCCTTGCCCACGAAGGTGATCCGACGGGGCAGGACGAGTGGGAGGAAGAAGGAGTCGATCACCGAGGTGTGGTTGGGGCAGAAGATCGCGCCTCCGGTGGCGGGCACGTTCTCGATGCCGTGCACCTTCACGCGCCACAGCATCTTGAAGACCGGGGACAGCACCGCTCGGGCGGCCGGATAGAGGCGCCCGACCTCGATGTCGACGTGCTGCTCCCCAGGGTCTCCCACGCCCGCGAGTCTTGCAGGGGTCGGCCGCTCGTGCAGCCCCTGGAGAAGAATTCTAGGTGACGATGCCGAGCAGCAGGGCCGCTGCCGAGACGCCTTGGCCCTGGGCGGCTGCCTCGTCGATGGCTGCCACGGCCCCAGGGGTGTCGAGATCGTCGTCGAGACGGGCTCGCACCGCCTCGAGACCACCGGCGCCCGCACCCGCTGCCCGCCACCGCTCGAGGCGTGCGGCGGCACGGGGCATCCGGGTGTCGTCCCATTCCCAGGCGGTGCGGTAGTGGTTCTCGACGATGAGCAGCCGGATCGCCATCGGGTCCCACTCCTTGCGGAGCTCCGACACGAACACCAGGTTGCCGAGCGACTTGGACATCTTCTCGCCATCCATCCGCACCATCGCCTGGTGCATCCAGTGACGCACGAAGGGCTCGCCGGTGGCCGCCTCGGACTGCACGACCTCACACTCGTGGTGCGGGAAGATCAGGTCGGCGCCACCGCCGTGGAGGTCGATGGTGGTGCCGAGCTCACGGAGTGCGAGCGCCGAGCACTCGATGTGCCACCCCGGACGCCCCGGACCCCACAGCGAGTCCCATGACGGCTCGTCGTCGAGCGAGGGCTGCCACAGCACGAAGTCGAGCGGGTCGCGCTTGTTGGGATCGTCGACGTTGCCACCGCGCTCCGCTGCGAGGACCAGCATCTCCTCGCGGCTGTACCCCGACACGGAACCGAAGTCCGGCGCGGTCGACACGTCGAAGTAGACCGCGCCGCCGGCCTGGTACGCGTGACCACGCTCGAGCACCATGCCGATGAAGCCTCGGATGTCGGCGATGGCGGAGGTGGCGCGCGGCTCGCTCCACGCCTCGAGCATCCCGAGCGCCACCATGTCGTCGTCGAAGCGGGCCGTCTCGGCTGCCGCCAGGTCGAGGTAGTGCACGCCGAGCTCGCGGGCCTTGCCGAGGATCGAGTCGTCGACATCGGTGATGTTCCGGACGCAGCGGGTCTCGTGACCGAGATCGCGCAGCCGGCGCTGGAGCACGTCGTACGCGACGTACACCGCGGCGTGCCCAAGGTGGGTGGCGTCGTAGGGCGTGATGCCGCACGTGTACATCGAGACCACGGGGCCGGGTTGGAACGGGACGATCGCCCGCTTGGCCGTGCACCAGAGCCGGATCGGGCCCTCCCCCTCGCTCACCACGCCATCACTCGGGGATGCTGGTGAACTTCACGGCCACCCGCGTCTTGTAGCGCACGTTCAGCTGCAGGAGGACCGCGGTGAACGACTCGATCGGCGTGGCAAGGGAGAGCTCGCCGCAGTCCAGCGGGCGCATGTTCGGGATCTTGGCGACGAGATCGGAGGTCTGGGCCGTCGCCTCCTCGAAGTCGGAGCAGATGAGCACATCGCTCTCGATCGGGTGATCGAGGTCCCCGAGCTCCTTGGCAGGGACATGGTGCAGGGCCGCGGCCACATAGCTGTCGCGGAGCACAGCCTGGATGCTCGCGGCCACCGACCCCCGCGGCGGGACGAGGGGCTGGAACTCGTTGCCGATCCGAGTGAGGGCGTTGGCCATCGAGATCACGACCTTGCCACCGAGCTCCTTGCGAACAGATTGGGCCGTCTGGGTGGCGCCGTCCCACGGGGTCGCGATCACGATCAGGTCAGCAAGCGCAGCCTCCGCGTTGTCGCCCGCCGTGATCCTGAGCTCGCGATCCGGCCAGCGATGGAGCAGCCCGTCCACGGCCTCCATGGCTCGGTACCGCGAGCGCGACCCCACCACCGTCTCGAACCCCACCGACGCCAGGCGTGCTGCCAACGCGCTGCCCGCCGGCCCAGTGCCACCAAGGATCCCGATGCGCATCGGCGACACCGTAGCGGCGGCGCGATCCCCCACTGCATTCCAACGAGGCGCTCAGGGCCGTAACAGCCGTTCAGGCGTGACAGTCTCAAGGTCATGTCTCTCCTCGACGGCAAGCGCATCCTCGTCACCGGCGTCCTCACGGACGCGTCACTCGCCTTCGGCGTGGCCCGCCAGGCCCAGGAGCAAGGCGCAGAGGTGATCCTCACGGGCGCGGGACGTGGCTTGTCGCTCACGCAGCGCACCGCCCGCAAGCTGCCCGGTCCCGCTGAGGTGCTCGAGCTGGATGTGACCGCACCCGACCAGGTCGCCAGCGTCCGCGACACCATCGGGGAGCGATGGGGCCGGGTCGACGGCGCGCTCCACGCGATCGGGTTCGCGCCGCCCAGCTGCCTCGGCGGGGGGTTCGTCGACGCTCCCTGGGAGGACGTTGCGGTGGCGCTGCAGATCTCCGCGTACTCGCTCAAGACGCTGGCCGACGTGGTGGTGCCCCACATGACCGACGGGGGGTCGATCGTCGGGCTCGACTTCGACAACAGCCGCCAAGCGTGGCCGGCCTATGACTGGATGGGCGTGGCGAAGGCCGCCCTCGAGTCAACGTCTCGCTACCTCGCTCGAGACCTCGGCCCCAAGGGCATCCGCGTCAACCTCGTGGCCGCAGGGCCGATCAAGACGCTCGCGGCCAAGTCCATCCCCGGGTTCTCGAAGTTCGAGGATGTGTGGGACGAGCGCAGCCCGCTCGGCTGGGATGTTCGGGCGGACGCCGACGCCGTGGCCCGTGCTGCGATCGCACTGCTCTCGGACTGGTTCCCCAAGACCACCGGCGAGATCGTCCACGTCGACGGCGGGTTCCACGCCATCGCCACCTAGTGCCGTGCACCGGCGGTCACGCGCAGAGCGGAGTGCGCGTGGCCTTCGTGACCTCGACGGTGTCAGCGCTTCGCCACGAGTCCTTGGTGGCGCGCACGACGTAGTAGTAGGTCGTCGAGAAGGCCAAGGGCCCGTCGGAGTACGACACCGCCGGGGCGTTGACCGTGCCCACCGCGCTGAACGGGCCGCCCGACGTCGCGGAGCGGGCGATCTCGTAGCCGGTCGCCCAGGCCGACGAGCTGGCGGTCCACGAGACCACGATCCGATCGGCAGTGAGGGGCACGCACAGGCCAGCAGCCGTCGCCGGGCTGGTGGGGGCGGCAAGGGTGGCCGACGAGATGGACCCCGACGCAGCGGCTAAGTCGTTCCATCCTGCGGACGCGACACCTTGCACGAGCAGCAGGGCGCCCACCGCCGCCGCGACCCAGGCCGGTCGGCTACCCACTGTCAGCCAATCTCCGGATCCACCGGCGTCCGCTCACGACGTCGTCGGTCCACCGGACCACGTGGCGCGAGAGCGACGCCGCCCCGCGCGCGGTCTTGATCGCCGACGCCGTCCGCAACCTGATGACGGCGTCGCGTGGCACGGAAAGCACCGGCGCGGTGTGATCAGCAGGGAGCTCGGGCCCTGCATCGCTGCCTCGTCGCCAGATCTCGGCGAGCACGAGGAGGCTTCCCAGGAGCGGCCCGACGAGCACGAGCAGCCGCACCACCCAGGGATCTCTCAGCGCACTGATCCCGTAGCCGAGCCAGGGGATCGACGCGGCAGTCCGCCAGGCGGTGTCACCGTTCAGCTGGGTGCGCCACGGGTCCGGCGCTGAGGCGGCATCGCCTTGGGTGCGCACGACCGTCCGGCCTGACTGCTCGCCGATCTCGATGATCCGATGGGTGACGACGCGGTGGTCGTCGACGGGCACGCGGTAGGTGATCACGTCGCCGACCTCGAGGTCGGTGATCGGCGTGGGCCGCACGACGACCACCGACCCCGGACCGAACGTCGGGCGCATGCTGGCCGACAGCACCGTGAGGGTCCGATACGCCCCCGTCCTCGGGCCGATCGCGAGGAGTGCCGCCAGCCCGAACGCGCCCACCAGAAGCCCGGTGAACAGCCAGCGGCACACCCACCTCGCGAACGGCCTCATGCGTCAGGCGCTGCCAGCAGCCCGCTGCGTGCCGGTGAACGTGTAGAGCACGGTCGAGGCCAGGTTCTGCATCGTGTTCGGCGCCGTGGACGGGAACGTCAGCGTGAGGCGGAGGTTGTCGGTGGAGGCGGCCGTCAACGTCAGGTTGGACAGCGCCAGGTTGGTTCCGATCACCGCCCGTGAGGCGAGCACCGTCGAGGTCGTGCCCGCGCAGGTGTAGCTGTAGGCGGGGGACGTGCCCGTCTCGACCCATGCGATGGAGCACTTGTCGATGGTCATCTGCAGGCCGTTGGTTGCATCGGTGTCGAGCAACGAGCTCGTCGTTGCCGAGGTCGTCAGGGTGATCGCTGACACGGCGCTGGCACCGCTGTTGGACAGCTTGAAGGCGCGCTGCATCGTGTCGCCGGGCACGATGTCGACGGCAGCCACGGTCAGCCGGTTGTCCGCGCCCACCGCCCCCAGCGCCACATCGACCGAGCCGCTGTCCACCGGCAGGCTCGCCGTGGTCGCGTCCGTGAAGGTGGCATAGGTCGCCAGTCCCGCGATGCTCGCCGAGGTTCCGAGAACGGCGGCGGAGAGCAGGATCTTCTTGAGCAGGGTCTGGCGCATGGGGTCCTCCACGACGTTGCGTCTGACCACCGAACTGGTGTCCCCGCCTCATCGGCGCGTCTGGCGCTCGCACTTGTCGTCATCCGCAGGAATGACACGAACGGGCTAGGCCGTTCTGCCTCCATGTCCCCTGATGTCCGAATCTTCTAGCCCGGGTCGGACTCGAGCCACCCCGGATTGGCCACCTCGAGCTTCGAGCGCACCAAGGCCCCAACGGCCACTCGTACCTCGTCGATGCGGTGATCGAGGGTCCCAGCTCGTATCTGCCGGGCGAGCTCGGCATCGTCGGCGCATCCAAGCGCCGCGAGCCGGGCGTCGTGTGCCTCGCGCTGCTCAGGCAGCAGGGCCAGCTCCCGCTCGACCATCTGCAGCGCGTTCACCGCGACGCGTGCGTGGAAGGCGAGTCGCCCGTCGGCCGCCGAGCGCACATCCCCGTCGATCCACTCGCGCACCGCCGCGATGAGCTCCGTGCTGGTGGGCCGACCGTGCAGGAGGTCGGCTCGGGTGGGCACCGTGCTCTCGGCCGCCGGGGCCTCCGCGCCGGGAAGGAGGCGCAGGACGTCCCACTCGTTCTCGCAGACCCGACGACCGATCGTGGCCAGCTCCACCGATCGGGAGGCGCCGCTGAGGTGAACCTGTGCCTGGACCACGCAGATGAGTCCCCACTTGAGCGTGCCGAGCATCTCCCACCATCGCAGGGCCTCGAGGTCGATCTCGCGACCACCGGCTGCCGCGTACGCGTGGGTGAGGTCCTCGCGACTGCCCATCCCGCCGGCGGGTGACGTCGACCCAAACCGCCACGCGCGCACGCAGAACCAGCCGAGATCTTCGGCTGGGTCGCCGATGTGGGCCAGCTCCCAGTCGAGCACCCCCACCAGACCAGAGGAGTCGAGGAGGAGGTTCCCGAGTCGGAAGTCGCCGTGGACGACCACTGGCCCTGCCGTGGCCGGCCGGTGGCGTTCGAGCCAACGGATCGCCAGCTCGAAGGCGGGCAACGGCTGGTCGAGGCCGTGCAGCAGCGCTCGCAGGTCGTCGAGCTGGTCGGTGTCGCGCAGGGATGGAGCGACCTGCGGGTCGAGCGCATGGATCGCCGCGAGTGCGGCGCCCGCCTGGCCGACCAGGCGTGAGCGAGCGGTTGCCCACACCTCGTCGCGCAGCAGCTTGCGTGGGATCGTCTCCCCCTCGAGTCGTTGCACGACCAGACACGGTGCACCAATCGCCGTTCCTTGGTCGACGGCCACGACCGTCGGCACGGGAACACCGGCCTCGCCGGCGGCACGGATGAGCGCTGCCTCTCCCGTGACACCCGGACCTCCGCTGACGGTGCCGGCTCGCAATCGCTGCAGGATCAGCGGGTGCCTGCGATCGCCAGAGACCAGGTCGAGCGACCACGTCTCGCGGGATGCTCCCCCCGACAGTCGGCGGAGCGCCTGGACCTCACCGACCAACCCGTGCCTGGCCAGGAGCCGGGCGATCCCATCCGCCAGCTCGATGTCCGCATCCCCTCGCACAGCGGAGGACCCTAGCGACGCGTCAGCACGCCGCCCGCACGGTGGGGGTGGGGTTCACGGCGCCTCCACCGTTCGGATGGATCTCGAAGTGGAGGTGCGGCGTGCCCCGGGCGTTGCCGGAATCGCCGACGTACCCGACGACCGTGCCCGCCTCGACGTGACCCGCTCCCACGTTGGCGTACGAGTCGAGGTGGGTGCCGTAGTAGTAGTGGCCGTTGTCGCCACTGAGGTGGAACGACAGGCCACCGATGCCGTTGTCACGATGGGAGAGCACCCCGCTCACAGGCGCGACCACGGGCGTGCCCCGCGGAGAGAGCATGTCGACACCCTTGTGCGCGCGCCCACCGGAGCGCGGCGCGCCCCACGTGTCGGAGAACGCCACAGGGCCCTGGACCGGGCACACGAACGAACCGTGGGCGATGGGGCCCGTGGGCGCGCTCGCCACGCGGCCGCGACGCTGGGACGCGGCCAGGCGGGCCGCCTCAGCGCGCCGCTTCTTCTCCGCAGCCAGTCGCTCCTTCTCGAGGGCGGCGAGTCGGGTGAACTCCTTCTCGAGCTCGACGCGCCGCTTGGCGAGCGTGGCGATCGCGTCCTTCTGTGCGGCGCGCTTGTCCTCCAGCCGCTCGGACGCCACCGTGAGGTCTTCGCTGGCGGCGGTGAAGTCGTCGATGGCGTCCTGGTTGCCGCGGGTGGCGTACCGCGACAGCGCATCGGCCCGCGCCTGAGCGTTGATGTCAGGGTCGAGGGTGGCCACCTGCGAGGCGTCGGAGTTGATGAACCGTCGGACGGCGAGGTCGCGCACGGCCACCCGCAGCTCGTCGAGTCGGGCTTGCGCGGCGGCTTGCTTCGCCTCGAGCGATCGGATGTCGGCGTCGAGGCGGCCCAGGGTGTCCTCAGCCGCGGAGAGCTGCGCGGCGGCGAGATCGGCCCGGGCTCGGGCCGCCTGCAGGTCGCCGGCGTCGGCCGCAGCGCGCGGCGCGACCGCCAGGACGGCCAGCAACACCACGACGCCCAAGAAGGGCGCAATCACAGATCGGCGCACAACGGGGGAAGAACCTAGCGCGGGGCGGCCGCACATTGCAGTTCCGTGACGAATCCCCCCTGGATCGTCACCGATCTGACTCATCCCGGATGTCGCCGACGAGGGCCTCGATGATGTCCTCGAGCGTGGCCATCCCGAGGTTGTGCCCGGCCCGGTCGTTGACGACGGCCACGTGGATCCGGGCCTGCTGCATGGCGAGGAGGGCGTCATCGAGCGAGGTGTCGTCCCCCATCACGAGCATCCGCCGCACGCGACCGAGCGGCAGGGGGCGGTCCCGCGCCGCTTCGCCGATCGTCAGGAGGTCCTTGGCGTGCACGAAGCCGAGGACGTCGTCCACGCCACTGCCCGCGACGAGGAGACGGGTGTGCCCCGAGGACACGACCAGGGCCTCGGCCTCCTCCGGGGTCGCCGACCGAGGCAACCACACCACGTCCTCGTGGGGGACGAGCACGGTCGTGATCCGACGATCGCCGAGATCGAGCGCGCCAGTGAGGAGCTGGTGCGCGACCTCCTCGATGAGCCCCTGATCGCGCGAAGCAGCGAGCATCACCGCCAGCTCCTCCGCAGACGCAGCCGTGGCGAGCTCGTCTTGGGGTTCGACGCCGACGAGCCGCACGCCCGCGTTCGCGAACCCGTTGAGCAGACGCAGAAGGGGTCCGAACAGGGTCACGTAGGCCCGGTTCGGGAGGGCCAGGGCCATCATCGTGCGCTCCGGAGCAGCGATGGCGATGTTCTTCGGGACCATCTCGCCGATCACCATGTGCAGGAACGCGACGATGGTGAGGGCGACCACGAAGCCGATCGTGTGCAGGACGCCGGAGGGGAGCTCGACGAACCGCTCGATGCTGCCCTCGATGAGCCCCGCGACGGCAGGTTCGGCCACATACCCGAGCAGGAGCGACGCCATCGTGATCCCGAGCTGGGCACCCGCGAGCTGCAGGTTGAGGTGACGCATCGCCCCGAGGGCAAGGCGGGCACGCGCGCTGCCGTCCTGCGCCAGCGACTCGAGCTTGGTGCGCCGACTGGCGATGAGCGCGAACTCGACCGCCACGAAGAAGCCGTTGGCGACGAGCAGCACGACCGCGAGGGCGAGGCGGGTTGCGGTCATCGGTCCTCGGCGTCGGCCCGTGGGTCCCGGCGCAGCCGCACCGTGGCGACGCGAAGGCGCTCCCGATCGACGACCTCCACGTGCCAGCCGGCGTGCTCGAAGCGCTCCCCCGGCTCGGGGATGCGGCCGAGTCGGTCGAGGACGAAGCCCGCGAGCGTCTCGTAGTCCCCCACTGGCATCCGGAAGCCACAGGCGTCGAACACCTCGTCCGGGTGCAGCGACCCGTCGAGCAGCCACTCCCCGGCTCGCTCGACCACCGTGAGGCGATGGACCGGGCGATCGTGCTCGTCGTCGATCGCGCCCACGATCTCCTCGAGCACGTCCTCCAGCGTGATGATCCCGGCGGTTCCGCCGTGCTCGTCGACCACGATGGCGAGGTGGGTGCCCATCCGACGCAGGTCGACGAGCAGGTCGGCGAGGTCGCGCGTCTCCGGCACCACGAAGGCGCTGACCATGATCGCGTCGACAGTCGTCGTGGCGCGCTGCCCGAACGCCACCTTGTAGACGTCCTTGACGTGGACGACGCCCCGCACGTCGTCGAGGTCGGCGCCGACGACGGGGAATCGGGAGTGGCCGGTCGCCGCAGCGCGCGCCGCCACGTCGGCGACGGTCTCGTCGATCGTGACGCTCACCACTGATCGCCGCGACACGAGCGCGTCGGCGGCGTCCTTCTCGCCGAAGCGGATCGACCGCGTGAGCAACGTGAGGGCCTCAGGTTCGAGGGTTCCCTCCTCGCCCGACGAGCGGATGAGGAGCTCGAGCTCCTGCAGCGAGCGCACCGAGGTGAGCTCCTCCTGTGGCTCGATGCCGAACCGTCGGACGGTCCAGTTCGCCGAGCCGTTGAGGAAGCTGATGAGCGGGCCGAGGAGCCGACTGATCAGCACCATGGGCGGGGCCAGCGCGTACGCGGTCTGCCGAGGCTTGGCGATCGCGAGCGACTTGGGCACCAGCTCACCCACCACCATGGATCCGAGGGTCGCGAGCAGGAGGGCGATGGCGATGGACACGCCACCGGCACTTGCGTCACCGATGACGTCGCCCACGAAGGGCTCGATGGCATCAGCGATCGTCGGCTCGGCGATGAAGCCGATGACCAGCGAGGTGACCGTGATGCCGAGCTGAGCGCCGGAGAGGTGGAAGGACAGCCGTCGCAACGCCACCGCAGTCGCCTTGGCGCGCAGGCTTCCTCCAGCGGCATCCAGCTCGACTCGACCGCGATCGATGGCCACCAGCGCGAACTCGACCGCGACGAAGAAGCCAGTGGCGAGGATGAGCAGGAGCACGGCGACGAGGCCGAGGGCGGTTTGGATGGGGACCGTCCATCTTGAGCAGGGCGTTCCCAGGAGAATCTAGGGGGCAGCGGTAGGGTCGCCCCTCATGGTGCTCGGTCGAGAGGTGCTGCTCGAGGTGCTGCGCACCGAGCGCGTACGGCATCTGTTCGGCAATCCCGGCAGCACCGAGCTGCCCTTGATCGATGCCCTAGCGGAAGCTGACGACCTCCACTACGTGCTCGGCCTCCAGGAGGCCACCGTGGTCGGGATGGCCGACGGCTACGCCCAGGCCACCGGCCGACCCGCGTTCGTCAACCTCCACACCTCCGCCGGCGTGGGCAACGCGGTGGGCAACCTCACCAACGCGAAGGCCAACCGCTCACCCCTCGTCGTCACAGCAGGTCAGCAGGACTACCGCCACATCGCCAACGACCCGCTGCTCTCGGGACCGCTCGTGGAGCTGGCCAGCGGAGCCGTCAAGTGGGGCCACGAGGTGCGCACCGCCCGCGAGCTCGGGACGATCCTGCGGCGGGCGTTCCACGACGCCGCCACGGCTCCCGCCGGCCCGGTGTTCGCAGCCCTCCCCATGGACCTCCTCGAGCAGGACATCGATGAGCCCACGCCCCCCGCGTCGACGATCCACCCCGTCGGCATCGCCGGTGGACTCGAGGAGCTTGCCGACCTCTTGTGCGGGCCCAGCATCGGACGAGTGGCCCTCGTCGTCGGCGACGCCGTCGCCGCGTCAGGTGCGGTTCCCGCGGTCGTGGCGCTCGCCGAGACCCTCGGCGCACCCGTGCACGGGGCGCCGCTCCATGGGCGAGGCGTGTTCCCGCCCACCCATCCGTTGTGGTGCGGGATGATGAACCCGGCGGCGACCGCGTTGCACGCCACGCTCGAGGGCTACGAGCGCGTCTTCCTCATCGGTGAGCAGGCGTTCATGGTGTACCCCTACACGCCTGGCCCGGCGGTGCCACCGAACGTCGAGCTGCTCCACCTCTCCCCCGACGCGGCGCAGCTCGGCCGAGCATGGCCCGTTCGTCTGGGGCTGGCGGGCGACCCGAGGGCATCCCTCGAGGCGCTGCTCCCCCTGGTGCGGGCGCGGGCCGATGCTGCGGGCGCCAACGACGCGATCGACGCCGCTCGAGGCCGGCGGACCACGGAGATCGAGCAGCTCGACGCCACCGCACGCAGCCGCTACGGGCCGACACCCATGCACCCGATGGCAGCGGCGCACGCCCTGGTGCAGGCGCTCCCACCGAACAGCTTCGTCGTCGACGAAGCGATCACCACCGGGGTCTACGTACGCGGCTTCCACCACTGGACCGAGCCCGGGCGCTACTTCTTCTGCACCGGCGGCGGCCTGGGTTGGGGCATGCCCGCCGCCTGCGGCGTCTCCCTCGCCTACGACCGGTCGCCGGTGCTCTGCGTGGTCGGTGACGGTTCGGCGATGTACTCCCCCCAGGCGCTGTGGACCGCCGCTGCCGAGGGGCTGCCCGTCGTGTTCGCCGTGGTCAACAACCGGCAGTACCGCATCCTGAAGAACATCCTGTCGGGGATGGGCGGAGCGGCGGCGCGCTCGGGTCGGTTCGTCGGGATGGACCTCACTGATCCTCCCGTCGACTACCTGGCCCTGGCCACATCGATGTCCGTCCCCGCGACGCGCGTCGACCACGCTGACGACGTCGGCGACGCGCTCCGGTCGGCGCTGGCCTCAGGTCGTCCTCATCTGCTCGAGCTGCCGATCACCGGATGACGACACCGGCACTCGAGCTGTTGGGCGTGCGCCTCGTCCGCGACGACCGGGTGCTGCTCGAGGACGTGTCGTGGCAGGTCGAGCGCGGTCAGCGCTGGGTGGTGCTCGGACCGAACGGGGCTGGCAAGACCACCCTGCTCCGCATCGCGTCGCTCTACCTCCACCCGACCTCGGGAACAGTGGCCGTCGACGGCGAGCGGCTGGGGCAGACCGACGTCCGCGAGCTGCGCCGGCGCATCGGGCTCACCAGCCCGGCCTTCGGCGACCTGCTCCGCCCCTCGCTCACCGCCACCGAGGTGGTGATGACCGCCCAGAACGCGGCGCTCGAGCCCTGGTGGCACCGATACGAGGACGCGGACCGGTGGCGGGCCGTGTCGCTGCTCGATCGGTTCGGGGTGGCGCACAGCGCCGAGCAGCCCATCGCGACGCTCTCGTCCGGCGAGCGCCAGCGGGTCCTGCTCGCCAGGGCGTTCTCCGGTGCGCCGGCCATCGTGCTCCTCGACGAACCGACTGCGGGCCTCGACCTCGGGGGGCGAGAGGACGTGGTCGCCCGCCTCGGCTCGATGGCCCTTGACGACGAGGCACCGCCGACGGTGCTCGTGACCCATCACGTCGAGGAGATCCCCGTCGGCACCACCCACGCGCTGGTGGTGCGGGATGGTCGCCTCCAAGGCGCCGGACCGATCGACGACGTGCTCACCGCCGCGTCCCTGTCTGCCGCCGTCGGGTTGTCGCTCCACCTCGACAAGCGAGGCGACCGCTGGACCGCTTGGGCCGCTACTCGCTGAGGCGCGCGAGCAGCCGTGGACGCGAGCGCTCGATCTCGTCGGTGAGC